>NZ_JBMDKB010000069.1:0-2799 GCF_057809495.1 Allobosea sp. FG18 | reverse complement strand
GGTGGCCGGATATTGATCGGAATGCCGGCCGGCTTCACGTCGGAATCCGCAGACATCGCAAGTCACGTTTCGGGTACGAAGGAAAATCTGCAGGTGCTGACCTCGATGAAGGCGATAGCGTAACAGCCGAAGCTTGGTTGGCGGCCGGAACCGGGATTACGACGTCAGGCCCGATTTGCGTAGGGAGGCACATCGACAAGCGTCCCGATGAGGCGGAGCAAGGCCTGTTGCTCGGGACGGTCCGACTTTCCGGAGACGAGGAAGGCTCCCAACTCGATATGCGACAGCTGGCCGCCTCCCGGACCGTTCGGTTGATGGATCACAAATGCTGCGCCGCTCGTCGGCTCCCGCCCCAGAAACCAGCAGTCACCGGTGGGGCTGCGATATAGCTCTCGCCGTTCGCTCATGATGTCGCGTGCTCCTGCGATTGACGATGGCTGGACAAATGCGAGGTCGCCACGCGAGACCGGCCGAAGCCTATCCGCTGTCCTCGCCAGTCCTTTACACGCGGCCGAAAGCTCCGGCCTTTACTAGCGGAAGTCGTCGGCCGAGAGCCGATGATAGCCCCCGCGCTTCTTCAGATAGGCGGAGCGAGCGGCCCGCAAAATGGCTGAGCGATTGAGGTCGAATGCGACGAGGAACGACCCCTCGCTTCCGTCGATGATAGCGGGGCTTAAAGTCCGCAGAACGTCGAGCTCGATCTGGAACATCACTTCCAATGACGCTTCAGAGCCCCAGAAGCTTACGCAGCCGCGGCCAGGTTCGTAACGCCGGATCGAGTTGGGAAAGTCGAGGCTCATGACCTGCGCCCAGCGCCAAGACGCACCAGCTCAACCTGATAGGCATCGGCATGGCGCCGCTTCCGCTTCTTTTGCAGCCAGATGCCAACGGGAAATGCGATCAGCGAGCCAACAACAATCAACGACAAATGGGGGATCAGAGGCACGTCATAAAACCTGCCCGCTCCCCACATGCCAACGCTGAAAAGCGCCATGCCGATCATTCCATAGGTCAGCGCCGACGCCTCCGGCGCCGGGGCATAGCCAGCGGCTGCAAACCGAGCCTTTTCCAGATGCGGTGCCATGGGAGGCATCATTTCAGCACGAGTGCGAAGGCCAGTGCGAACGCGGCGATGAGGCCACCATGCGCGAGCCAAACCAGATAGCGATCTGCGGCCCAAACGCGATAAATGAACCACTGCCCGGAAATATTTGCCATGGCTGGGCTCCGTTTGGCCCAGATCGGGGCGCTTCGCGCAAATGCTCTGAAGTAAAATCCCGATGCGTTTCGAGACTGCCTTAAAATGGTGCGCGCAGGATAATCTTGCAAGGCAAGAAGCAATTATTTCCATTCTGACGATCATAAACGCATTCAACGAACGATAGATCGATACCCTGATCGAACGCCTCTCACCTGATACCTCGGTTTCTCGCGCGGGCCGCCTTAGCTTTTGATATTGCCGGCGAGCTCCGCCTTCATAAAATCCCCGGCGAAAGAAACCCCTCGGAGGAAGGAGCATGCCGTTCTCGTCATTGAGTGATCCAGTTGACCTCGCCCGGGCGCAGGCAGCCCTGGAGGCCGCGTGGAACGAAGTCAGATCGACCATTCCTGATGCGTTCGATGAGCGAGAGCGAACCAGGCTGGCCTATATCGTGGCTGCGCTGGTGGCGATCGCCGAAGATGAAGATGACCTGGCACGGCGGGCCATCGAGCGATACCGACAATCTGCCGTTGCCTGAAGGCGATGCGGCCTTTCGTGGAGCCCCGCCCATTGGAGGCACGAGCCTTGCTGGCGCGCGCGAAGAGCTTCGCCAGATTATCGGAGAGATATCGGGATGAGGGCCGGCTGTCCGTGACGACCACAGTTCACGCAGCGGGCGCTATCGCATACGCCCGAAACACGGCCCCATAGAAGCAGCCGGAAGCCACCAGAACGAAACCGTGCCAGATCGCATTCTGGAACGGCAGGCTTTCCCAGATATGGAAGATGACGCCGATCGAATAGAGGATGCCGCCTGCGACGATCAGCCAGAGGGTCATCGCGGGCAGGAGGCTGACGCTCTCCCAGATCAGGAGCCCGCTCCAGCCGATCAGGAGATAGAGCGCAATCGACAGCCGGTCGAACCGGCCGGGCAAAGCCACTTTGATCGTGACGCCGGCAGCGGCCGCGAGCCACACGATGACGAGCAGAACCTGGGCGAAAATGCTGGCGCTCAGCTTCATCAGGAACGGGGTGTAGGTGCCGGCGATCAGCACGTAGATCGCCGAATGGTCGAACCGCCTGATGAACCATTTGCGCGGTGAGATCGGCCACATGTTGTAGGTGGCCGAGACGATCAGAACGGCGAGCAGCGCGGCGCCATAGATCGAAACGGGCAGCAGGTCGAACAGCGGGGCGCTGTTCGCGACCTGGACGATCAACGTCGCAACGGCAGCCAACCCAAGGGCGACGCCAAGGACATGGATCACGCCGTCAGCCCAGAGCTCGGCGCGCCTGAAGACGAAGCGTCCTACGACGGGAACGTTCACGGCGATTCCTGACATGCTTGCGGCTGGAGTTAGTTTGGCACCTACCGTGAGCCCGTGTCATCTCAATGTCGGCCTGCGAGAGCGCGTTCTCCCGGATGTCCGCGGCGATGGATCTGAAGAAGAAGTAGAACGTCTTTGAGACCGGCATCAGTGGGAGTAATTCGCCGAAGCCCACCCGAATGTCTGCTTGCGGGCCGACACTCGATGTCCGGAAGTGTGAAGGGTTTCGGATGCCGGCCCGTGCGAGCTGGGATGGTCCGGGTTGAGGGC
>NZ_JBMDKB010000068.1:0-3117 GCF_057809495.1 Allobosea sp. FG18 | reverse complement strand
AAATAGGAACTTTCGCAATTTGGTGCGTGAGTGAGTGATCGTCTCAGGTGAGGCTGCTGAGGCTTAGGCTCGGATATTTCGGTGCACACCACTCAGCAGTCTTTTGGTGCGGGCTTTTGCCGCACACGCTTCGCTACTGCCTCTGAGAAAATGGTGCGCAAATCCGGGCCATATGCGGGTCGGCCGACCGGCTGTGAACCTGTAAAGATGCACGGGACGCTTTCGTAACGCGATCGATTCCCATGAAAGCGCCCCGACAATCCGCGATTGCCCCGGCTGCGCAACCCGGACCAGCTGCGCCGGGGCAACCGCTAACCGCCGCAGCCTGTCGCAACGGCAACTGGGCGATTGAGGCGGTGGCCCAGAATATATCGCAGTCCTATCTGTCGGCTGGCTGATATTCCTTCGGCTCGCACGGCACTCTCGAAGGCCTTGCGGTCTCCTACGAGGACCACCTGTTGCTGGGCCCGTGTCGCCGCAGTGTACAGCATGGTGCGATCAAGCAAACGGCTCCTGGTCACTGGCATGATGACCCGCGGGAACTGCGAGCCCTGGGCCTTATGCACCGTGATGGCATACGCGTGCTCCAGGTTGCCGATCGCGCCTCCCGAGATGACCCTCGTTTCGCCATCAAAATCGACGCGCAGTTCGTCCGCTCCAACCGCAACTACAGTGCCGAGGCTGCCGTTCATAAGTTCGAGGTCGTAGTCGTTACGTACCCAAATGACAGGCTCGCCGGCCAAAAACTGCCCCGGCTCTCGGCCATGGTCTTCGGCGAAGCTGTGGAACAAATTGTTGATGCCAGCGACCCCCGCGTTTCCCGTCCGCAATGCGCTGATGATCTGGGTACCGGTCGCTCCCAGCTCTGCTCGTAGCTGAACTAAGCGGTCGGGGATTTCCTGGTCAGCGCATTCGATAAAGCTGACTCCGGGGTTGGGACCGGCATAACCAACGAACGCTGGCAGTTCGCCAACGCGAATGGATCGTGCCACGGCGGGAATGCCAGTGGAGTCAGCTTGACGATGTACCTGGAGCAGATGCGTTTTTGGGATCGGGCTTTCCGGCTCAGCTAGGACATGAAGTACCAAGCCAAACCCGATCGGGGGAATCTGGCCCGGATCGCCGACCAACATCAATCGCGTATCTGGAGGCAGCTTCTTTAAGAGACGATAGAACAGCGGGAGGTCGAGCATGCTGGCTTCATCAATGATGACCAAGGCTCCCGAGAGGGCATCGAGCTCAATGGTGCCGTCCGCGATCCGATTGATGAAGCCAGCAATGGTCATCGCTGGTCGGCCGGTAGTCTCCTTCATGCGCTGGGCAGCTCGGCCCGCCAGCGCGATCTGGTAGACCGAACTGAGCTGACGCTCGCAAATGTCGTGCACTGCCCGGAGCGCCGTTGTCTTTCCAGTGCCTGCCCCGCCCGTGAGCAGGGACAGGGGCATTCGAACGGCGGCAGCGACGGCTGCTCGCTGTTCCTGGTTCATGGAATAGCCGAGGCGCTGCTCGAAGCGATCCAACTCTCTGGCGATTTCACTGGTGCCGAGGGCGGATGTGAAGGGCATCTGACCCTGGCCACCCAAGCGGGTGACCACCTGGTTGGCAAGAAAGGTTTCCATGGCGGCGGCGCCGGCGCCTACGATCAATCCGCCGCACGGGAGAACCGCGTTGTCCTCTATCGCGAGCCTCAGCGCTGTGGCCGCGGATTCCTCACTGCTGTCCAAGAGAGAGCGGATGCCGACAAGCAACTCAGCCTTTTCGGTGGCGGTGTGCCCGCCTTCAAGCCGGGCATAGACAGCTGCTTCGACACCGGCAACCAGTCTCCTGGGGTCATCCAGTGGCACGCCTATCGCCCGAGCAAGAGCTTCGACCTGCCTCCATGGCAGGAAGGCCAGGAGCCTGTATGGGTTTTCCTTAGCCTTCTCGGGCAACGCGTTTCCGTAGATCGCTGCGAGAGGCGCTGCGATCTTTCGAGGCAGCCCGTGCGCATCCAGCCAGCGGTAGGTTCCTGCTTCGAGCGTCTGTTCGGCCCACGCAAGCATTGCCGCCCGCGCAAGCTCCGCGCTGACGATGGGATTGAGGCTGTGAGGGTCGCCCCCGTCGAGTAGATCGTAAAGCCGATCGCCGAAAGCCTCGTACAGTTGGCGTGCTCTGACCTTCCCAATTCCCGGGCAAGCGGGGCTACAAAGGAAGCTGATCACCATCTCGCCGGTGGGGCGTTCCAGGATGGCTGAGGACGCTTGCAATTGGGGGCCATGCTCAGGGTGGCGGACAATGGAGCCATGCAGTTCCCACGTCTCTCCCAACCTCGGTGGCCGCGGCATCGCATCGCCATTGGTGAGGATGCGCATGCGCAAGCCATCCGGAGAGCGACCCGTAAAGATCGCGCCGCCGTGTCGCCCTATCCAGTGAATGGCCTCAACGGCAAAAGATCCGATCACACTATTACCCGCCGCCCGGACAGCATGATCTGCTCAATATGCTCCAGTCGTCGGAGGCGATCCCTGAGCCCAGTGATCTCGGCCATCTGTGCAGCGATGCGCTCGTCTCGTCTTTTAATCTCCTGCTCCAAGCGGCGCGTCTTGTCGTCGGCGGCAGCAGGATGATGCTGCGCCTGGACGCTGGCATCGGTAGCGCCTCTATCTCGTTCCACTCGCGGCTCCAGGACGCCAGTTTGGTGCAGGCGACCCTCAAGCTCAAAGAAAAGAGCTTTCGCCGCTGGATTCTGGGCGAACACGGACCTTCCAAACCCGCAAGCGCTAGCGATGGCGCTCCGGTTCAACTGCCCATTTGTAATGAAGGCGGCCCAGTCCTCTGGACGTCTGATTTCGTCAGCCCAAGCTCGCAGTTTGCGGACGTTCGCCTCGGCAATCTGGCGGCCATTGGCCATCAGGCATCCCCCTCATCGGCTACGGATGCAAGGCGAAGAGGTGTGACGGGATCCGGAATGGCCTTGATGTCGGCAAGCTTGCTCAACGCCGCCTGGTGGGCCTCGAAAAAGCGCCGATATGCGCGCATTCCGCCAATCTCGCCCACGGCCATGATCATGGCCCTGTGTGACGCAATCAGAAGTGCATTTTCCTCCGTGAGCTCTTTGATACGCAAGTTCGCTCGGGC
>NZ_JBMDKB010000067.1:0-3176 GCF_057809495.1 Allobosea sp. FG18 | reverse complement strand
AAGTTGGACGCCGATCCCCCGCCTCATGGGGTCAAACTTGCACGCCGAAACACAGACACTGCACCCAGGGGAGCGATGGCGGCGGCAGGTCAATCAGGCACTCCAGTATCGCGCGGCGAAAGTCCTCCTCGTCTGGCGTGACGCAACGCTCGCCGACCAGCATGTCCAGGACGACCTCGACGTCGCGTTAGAGGTGGCGAAAGAGATCGGCGATCCACGCTTCATCATTCCGCTGCGGCTCGAACAGGGGAAGAAGGTCAAGGGTCTCGGCGACGCCGTCCCGGTCGACTTCGTCCGTGGTTGGGGAGAGGGAGTCGGTCTGCTCCTTGATGCTCTGCAGAAGCAGAAAGTGCCGCGAACCGCACGCGCTGCGGTGATCGATCCAAACTGGGAGGTCTTCCGACGGCGCGGAGCGATTCCGCTTGTCGAGGAGCCAGAACGACTGACGTCGAACTGGTTGCGCGCCGCGGAAGCGCCGGATGCCATTCGGTATTTCGAGAGCACCGGCGTGGTCGAAAGCAGATCGCTGGATCGAGCAATTGAAGAGTTCCGCTATCCGTGCGCGCTTCAAAGTTCCGGCTTCATCACATTCGCGGATCAGTCAGAGATCGATGCCGCATTCGCCTCCGCCGGCCGCTTCAAGCTGAAGCACGAAATTCCATTGCTGGATTTCATCGACAATGGCTTCCCGACGCTCGGCATCGAACGTCAAGTCGCTTCCAACCTGGTGATCGCAATGATCAAGAAGGCTTGGCTCTTGTTTTGTCGGGAAAAGGGCTTCGTCGAGTATCACTATTCTGGCGCGGTTGGTTTCCACGCATCGTCAACACAGGCGCCGACCGGTCAACGCATTCCGTGGGGCAGACAGGGAGCCCGGCGGTCTTCGATGCTGCGCAACGTAGCGAAGGGTCACATTTGGCAGTTCGGAGTGACTGCGATGCCCTACTTCTGGCCGTTCTGGCATTTGAAACTCAAGGCTCGTGTTCTGTTCTCCGTCGACAACAACACCCCGACGGGTCTCGATATCAACGACGCCAAAAAAATGCATCGGCTACGCCGAACCATCTGCAAGGGCTGGCGCAACAAGCAGTGGCATGGGCGCATCTTGGCCTTCTTGGAACTTCTCTCTGGCGAAAGCGCGAACATCCGCCTTGCGCTTGCGACGAACGCTGAGCTCGTGATCGAAGCCGCTCCGATGCTGTTCACCTCCCCGGTGAGCACCGCACTTCCCGACGTCCTCGATGCCGATGAGGAAGAGACCGATATCAGCACGCTAGGTCGACCGGATAGCGATGATGAGGCAGCCGAATGAGGTTTGCAGAGAAATCGCTTCAAGTTGAGCACCTCAACGAACCACCGTTGGAGTTCGCCTACGCGCAACGCAGTCCGCATCCGAAGGACGGCTTATTCCTGTACGGGCCCCATGCCAAAGCGAAGAAGTGCCGTGAGATCAGGGTCGGCGTAGTCGGCACGACCGACGGCATTGCACACTTTCGTTTGTGGGCCCGGAAGCTGAAATCCGTCATCGCGGTACCACCGCCCGGAAAGGGCGAGAAGGCCGACCGGCTACATTTGGCGAACTTCCCAGGCCTAGAGGAGGCATTCGGAATCTCCTTCGATCCAGACGAGTGCAGCGCGCTTTCAATCCAGTTGAAAGACATCGATCACGCAACGAGGATCTTCAACCTCAACGAAGCCGTCGACAAGGTAGCACGGCTCTACATCGATCGTGTCGAGCAGCATCGGCGCAACGACGAGCGATCGGTCGACATCTGGGTCCTTGTCCTGCCAGACATCGTCTACGAGCGTTGCCGGCCCCAATCCAAGAGAACGGGTTTGGCGATGGAAAAGGGCGATTTCAAAAAGCGCCAAAAGGCGAAAGAGCATCTTCCGCTTCTTTCAGCTATGGGTGCCATCGATCAATCCGGCGAAGTTATCTTTGAAGACGTCCCAGACTTCCACCGCAGGATAAAAGCCGAATTCCTGAAGATCGCGCCCACGCAGCTGGTGCGCGAGACAACGCTTGCGCCCGACGCCTTTCTCAACAAGGCCAACTATCCAGTTCGGAGAACCCAGGACGCCGCGACAGTCGCATGGAATCTCGCGACCGGTCTTTACTATAAGACGCAGCCGAAGCCACCGTGGCGGCTAGCGGAGGTGCGGCCGGGTGTTTGCTACATCGGCATGGTCTACAAAAGTCTTCCAAACGACCCCGACGGACACGCCTGCTGCGCAGCACAGATGTTTCTGAACGAGGGAGACGGCGTCGTCTTCCGCGGGGCCAACGGTCCGTGGAAGACTGGTGACTTCGAGTTTCATCTAAAGGCGCCTGCCGCAAAGAATTTGCTAGCACTTGTCCTCAGGACCTATGCCGAGGAGCACGGCGGGCCACCCAAGGAGCTGTTTATCCACGGCCAGACCTATTTCAACGATGAGGAGTGGGGTGCTTTCGTCGAGGTGGCGCCACCAGAGACCAACATTGTTGGCGTGCGCATCCGTTCCACCGGCGGCGAGACGAAGCTATTTCGCGACGGCGACTATCCGGTGCTCCGCGGAACCGCTCTGTTGCTCGACCACCAGACAGCCTACCTCTGGACAACGGGATATGTGCCACAGCTCGACACCTACATTGGTCCGGAGACACCGAACCCGCTTCACATCACCGTAATGCGCTCCAAAAACGCCAAGCCCGACATTCGAACGGTGCTCCGCGACATCATGGGCCTCACCAAAATCAACTACAACACCTGCAACTTCAACGATGGCCTACCTGTCACGGTTCGCTTTGCTCGAATGGTTGGGGACGTTCTGACCATGGGATCAGCGAGAGGCGAGGAGCGCCAGCCGTTCAAATTCTATGTTTGATTCTAAAATAATCGTCTGCAGTGTCCCAGTTCCTCTTTCCCAGTATTCACGGGTGCGGGGCGCCGTCGAGATTGGTCAGCTGAAGACAAGGCGCGAGGTGTTGCGGAGGACGTCGAGCCCATTGCAACGGTGATCTCCTTCACCGCCGCACGCTTGATTGCCGCGTTGGCTATCGACGCAACCCTGCCGCTCAACACCCTGCGCGATGGGTAATAAAGCGAACGTCCGCTTCTTGGGAAAGCCTCAATGTCTGGTTGTGTGAAGGGTTTCGGATGCCGGCCCGTGCGAGCTGGGATGGTCCGGGTTGAGGG
>NZ_JBMDKB010000066.1:0-3229 GCF_057809495.1 Allobosea sp. FG18 | reverse complement strand
AGGGGTCAGAACATGAGTTGTGCAAAATCGTACGCTAAGGTCGAACGGAGCATGAACATCATGCCGCCAGCCGGATTGGTGCTGGCAAACGAAGCGATCTGAAGCCTTCAGGCATCTGGTGTTCAGAATCCCACGTGTAGATGCCTGTGAGGTTGATATGTTCCCAACTAAGCGGCGAGACGTGTTTGAGCAGGTCATTCGGGATAGTCCGACCCGCCATGCGCAGGTGCGTGGCAGCGCGGTCAAGATAGACCGTGTTCCAATGGACGATAGCGCTGACGACGAGATTGAGGCCAGACGCGCGGAATGCCTGGCTCTCGAATGACCGGTCACGGATTTCTCCGCGCTCGTGAAAGAACACCGCGCGTTTGAGCTTGTGCGCTGCCTCGCCCTTGTTAAGGCCTGCTTGGCATCGCCGGCGCAAGGCTGGGCTCGAGTACCATTCGATCATGAACAGTGATCGCTCGATCCGTCCGAGTTCCCGCAGCGCCTTGGCCAACTGGCTTTCCCTCGGAGACGCTGCGAGCTTCTTGAGAATGGTTGAGGGGACGACGGCGCGCGTCGCGATCGATGCCGCCAGATGCAGCAGGTCATCCCAATGGTCAAGGATCAACGCGGTGTTGATCGGCGCGCCGATGTGGTTCGTCAGCGCCGGGTAGGCATCGCCTTTTTCGAATGTGTGGAACTTTCGATCCTTCAGGTTGCGCAATCGAGGTGCGAAACGTTTGCCGATCAGGGCAAACAATCCGAAGACATGATCGCTCGCGCCGCCAGTGTCAGTAAAATGCTCTTGGATATCCAGGACCGTATCCTGGTCAAACAGGCCATCGAGCACATAGGCCGCTTCGCTTTCAGTCGGGCTGATGGGCAAGATACTGAAATAGCCGTATTGGTCCGACAGGTGGCTGTAGAACTTCGATCCCGGTTCGCTGCCGTAGTGCAGATTGACGTCACCGCGTTTTGCCGCTCGGTCGCTCGCACGGAAGAACTGTCCGTCGGACGACGCAGTTGTTCCGTTGCCCCAGAGGCGGGAATGCGGGTGACCAGTATGTGCGTCGGTGATGCAGGCCTGAGCAGCGCGATAGGTTTCTGATCGAGCATGGAAGGTGCGCATCCAGCCGATCTGATGGGCGCTGATGCCCTTGGATGCGCCGGCCATCCGCTTCGGACCGAGATTGGTCGCATCCGCAAGAACGCCGGCCAGCATGGCAGAGACGTTCCGTGGCTCGTCGCCCGTGCGCACATGTGTGAAGTGATCGGCAAAGCCCGTCCAGTCATGTACGTCCCTCAGGAGATCGGGAACTTCGACCAGCGGATACATCTCGCTGATCTCTGCGTTCAGTTCTTCGGCTGCCTCAGGAACGTCGCCGGTGGTCGGTGTGACGATAAGCGTTCCGGTTTCGAGACGAACACCCTCGAGTTTGCCTGCGCGAGCGCGACAGGCCAGGCGCTTCAGATTAAGGTCCAGCATCTGCTTTATTTCGTTCAGCCAGGCGGCGCCGTCACTTCCCACACCAAGGCCAAGCCGATCATCTTCCTTCATCGTGGTGAACGTAGATCGAGGCATGAGATGCTCATCGATCGGACGGAAAGAGCGGCTGCCTTCTACCCAGATATCCGCCGAGCGAAGCCGCTCGCGCAATGCAGCGAACGTGGCTACCTCATAGAGCCGGCGATCGGGCTTATGCTGCACAAAGATCAGCTTCCGGTCGGTGGGGCTGAGATGGCTGGTCGGAACACGCTCGGGCAGTGCACGCCGTCCCTCCCAATGAAGCCTTCGGAGCATCGCAACGGCTGTGAGCAGGGAATCGTGACGGCGCGCTGAACGGAACGTAAACGTTGTCAGGAACGCCGTCGCGTATTTGAGGACGCCACTATACTGCTCGGCCGCCAGAACCAAGGGAGATGCCTCGCTGTCCTTGACCATGGCTGCAAGCTCCGGCTTCATCCGAAGCAGCCGGTGCCAACCGACCTTCTGGTCGAGCACCTCGAGTGCGTCCTGCCCAAAGTCGTTGGCCGACTGTAGCGCAGATATCGTATCGAGGAACATGCGCAGCGCCTTGGAGGTGTCTGGCCTATTATCCATGTGCCGCCGCTTCTTGCGGCTGTTGGCTTGGGAGAACAGCCGCCCGATAAGCTTGATGAACATCGTCACGGCATCATCGGTCAGCTTCTCGCCGAGCCTGATCACCTGCGCGACGATCAGGGCGTGACGACGGCTCGCATTGAAGTCGCCGGCCAGCCACGCGGGCGTGGCATTGCCCTCGCGAACGATCTGGTCCCACCGCCCGGAAGCAACGCGCACCCGCAAACCGGAATCGATCCCGAGCGTGCGCAGGAACGCAATCCGTTCGGTTAGCCCAACCAGATTTGAAGCCGCGGGCGCTTCTGGCACAGAGCGCAACCAATGGAAGCGGGTCTGACCGATCGCCGCATCAACCTCGAGCAGCTTGTCGAGCGCCTGCAGCTTCTCAGGTGGCAGCCCTTCGATCAGCGCCCCCTCCACCCGGCGCCGCGCTATGGCGCGGGCTGCCAGCCCCATTCGCTCGATGATCTCCGCCGCGGGCAAGAGGGCTCCGCGTTCTCGCAGCATGGCGACAATCGCATTCACGATCGAAGCGCCGCTGTCGGACATGGCGGCCGCCTCTATTGCCGACAACAGCGCGGCGCGACGATCCCGAGCTGTCGCGCTTCTGACGCCGAGATAGATCATCAGGCGCGCAATGTGATCGCGGCGCGTCTCTTCCCGGCGGGCATAGGTTGTGAACACAGTGGGAACGGCGCCGATCTGGTCGGCGACATATTTTAGCATCGCTCGGGGCGGAGTTTCGCCTGCCGCCAGCACCCGGCCCCGATGTCGCATCACGCAAAGCTGAACAGCGAAGCCAAGCTTATTGTGCTCGCGCCTGCGCAGCTCAATCTCGAGGCGATCAGCCGCCGACAAGGAATAGTGTCGGATCAGGCTGTCTTCATCAGCCGGAATGGCGAACAGATCCCATCGATCCTGAGCTTTGAGAATCTTGCGCCTGGCCACCGCTCAACTCCTCGCACAACAAGTGCGGCCGAGTGTTGCCGAGCAGGCTGGATGTGGAAACAGCAGCCGTCGTGCTGCTATGGTTTTCCACTGGGATCATGAATTACGACCCGCAAATCGAGAGACACATGCAAACTCTGTTCACGCTCCGTTCGACCTTAACGTACGATTTTGAACAGCTCTTGTTCTGACCCC
>NZ_JBMDKB010000065.1:0-3834 GCF_057809495.1 Allobosea sp. FG18 | reverse complement strand
CAAGGGGTCAACATTGGACGCCGATCGGGGGGCAACTTTGCGGGCCGTTTGACACGCCACCTTCTAAAGCGCTTTTGGTCATCCTGCCGGCGGCGCGAGGTGCTGATCACGCAGGTGGACGGTGGTCTGTTCGATGCTTGGATACACCGTGGTGGCATTGATGTTGATGGCATCGAGCTGAGTAAGGATTTTGGCCTTATCCATGATTCTCACTCGCGACACCTCAATTCCCTCGTTGCCACGCTCTGGAAGCAAGGCTTCGTGGCCGAACAGGAGAAAGGCGCCTGACTGCGACTTGATCCGACTATTTGTCCGCTTCGCCTTCACGCAGAGCACAGAGCCGAGGTCGTCGGGCTTCATGCAGCCTTCGAAATAACTCTTCTCGGATTTGATGTGGTGAAGCAGCCTTCTGGCCACCTCTTGGCCGTTGAAGGCGTCGAGGTCCAAGGCCAGGTTGATCTGACTCTTTTGCGCATGGCTCAGGTTCGACAGGTTCGCCAGGCAACTGACCGTATCGGAATCGAAATATTTGACCTTGTCCCGCTTGGTTCGAAAAATGATGACCTCGCCGTCGGTACCTTTGAGTTTCTCTTCGCGATGGCAGGCGAAGAACAGGGCGACCAGGGGATTTCCCGAGATATCTAGGAGCCGTGTTGGCAGGCCGTAATGCTGCATGCGCACGAGCCGATCGAAGCAGTATTGATCGCCTTGGAACTCGTCATGGTGCGCGATGAGGACCTCCTTACACAGCCGATCTTCTTCCGGCAGATGCTTCCACGAGCCGTCGGGCCACCTTCTCAGCAAGGAGGGGGTCAGTTCGAAGGACGCGTCATGATGCCCGCGATAGAAGCTGTCCGTGCCGGGCGCCTTCTTGATATCGAATAGAATCTTCAGGAAGTGCTCGACGCTGGCTGCCTGACCGATCTCGTTCTTGCGCCGTGCTGGCGGCTCAGCGACAGCCCCAGGAGGCCCATGCAAAATGCGCTGAACGTCCTCCCGCCTGTTAGGCGCGAGTTCAACCAACTTCGCCAAAATGGCTCGGTAATCGCCTGGTCGAACCGCCCAATGGGTCCGATAGAGCTGGAGACTAGCGAGCCCGAACACATCCCTGGCCGCCTCGACGCTGGAGAACGCGACCTGGCCAAAATCGACCTCCGTATCGAACTCAGTACGAACGGCCTTCTTCTCTACGCGGACGTTCCTGATATGCCCGAATTTAATGAGCATGGTGGGCCTGTGCGGCCCGCTGTCGATCTCCGTGCAAAGGAATGCCGGCAGCTTTTCAAGGAATGATATCGCTGGATTGTCCAAAGCGACCAACCGCGGCTCAACGTCGGTCGGAGTGTGCTCGAACATCCGCCCCCTGCTCATCTCCAGGTGAGAAACGCCGCCAGCAAGCCAGGAGTCGTCGCCAAACGAGATGTAGTTGAAGTTCTCGACCATCATTCCTCGACGTCGATAGCGGAGGCCTTCAGAAACCTGACAAGCCCGATCGGCAAAATCCAGCCCGAAACACGAAGGGCGCAAGGTTATCCCAGAAGGGCGAGACGTGCCGCTGGCAACGTCGTGATGCTGCCACGCCAGCACATTTGACCACGCGACCTCCCTCTTATTGTCTAAGGCGGCGGTTCAGCTGCGGCGGAGATGTCATGCGGCGTTATCAGCGACAGGAATGGCGGAGATTCCGAGCAGAAGTCATTGAGCTCGACGGCGGTTGCTGCGTGCAATGTAAGCGCAGCTCATTGGAGGGCGCGATCCTCCAAGTGCATCATAAAGAGTATCTCCCTGGACGCATGCCCTGGGAGTATCCCTACGAGCTATGTGAGACGCTCTGCAAAGGCTGCCATGCGGGCGAACATGGCCTTGTCCGACCGTTTACGAATTGGGTCTGTGTCGGGCAGGACGACCTCGGAGACGTGTCGGGCGAATGTGAACTCTGCGGGAACGAGATCCGCTACGTCTTCTTCGTCCACCATGAAAAGTGGCCGGCGCTGGAAGTCGGCGAGACGTGTTGCGATCATTTGACCGACACCACCGAGGCCAGCGATTTTATGGACTCCGTCCGGCAGCAGAATGCCCGACGAACCCGTTTTCTGCGATCGCCTCGATGGAAGCCGCTCGGGAGCGGTTCCTACAAGCTTAGCCAGAAGGGCGCGAACCTGATCGTTGAGCCAAGCGAACGAGCGTTTCGCCTACGCGTGAACGGCACACGGGGGAAATTGCGCTTCCAATCGCTTGATGAGGCCAAAGCGAAGATCTTCGATCTTTTCGAGGACGGCAAAATGGAAGCCTTCTTGCGAAGTCGAACCCGCCGCTGATCCGCAATCGTCAATCGCATTCTGGGGGGACCTGTGCGTATCGTTCGCGTTCAAATTGAGAATTTCCGCGGAATAAGACGAGCCGATCTCTATTTCGGCGGCACCACCGTCCTGCTTGGTGACAACAATACCGGCAAGAGTTCGGTCCTCGAGGCGATCGAGCTCGCGATTGGAGCTGACCGCCTCTCGCGAACACAAGCGATCGACGAGCATGACTTCTACGGCGGAGACTATCGCGGCCCTCACGGTGGACCCGCGCCCAAGATTGTTGTCGAGGTCGTCGTCGCGGGGCTGGATCAACAACATTGCGACAAGTTCCGGAACAATCTCGAATTCTGGCGGGCTGCCGACCGGACGCTAGTCGGCCCTGGCGGAGTAGCAGCGCTCGGTCAGCCGGGCGTGGAACCTGCGGTGCGCATCCGTTTCGAGGGCGCTTATGATTTGGAGGCGGATGAGTTTACCGCAAAAACGTGGTTCGCGATTCCGCGCCAAGATAACGGAACGCCGACAAGCGAGTGCCGTTCAGGCGACAAGCGTGAATTCGGCTTTCTGCACCTTCGCGCGCTTCGTACTGGCACCCGCGCCCTATCAATGGAGCGCGGTTCGCTGCTGGACGTGATCCTCAGAACCTATGAGGTCCGTACACGAATGTGGGAAGGCCTGCTGGATCGACTCCGGGGCCTTGACGTCGTTGGCGAGAACGACCCCGAATTTGGAAGAATCCTAACGGCCATTCGCGACGCAATGCGCGAAATCGTTCCTGGGGAGTGGGCAGATGCACCGCATTTGCGGGTGTCGGATTTAACGCGGGAGGACCTACGGCGGGTTCTGAAATCCTTCTTGGCAACTGGCGTGGCGGGGTATGCCGCTCCGTTCCAACACCAGGGTTCGGGTACCATCAATGCACTTGTGCTCGCGATGCTAGGTCTGATCGCGCAACGCAGGAACGGGCGCGTGATCTTCGCGATGGAGGAGCCAGAGCTGTCGCTGCCGCCTCATGTCCAGAAGCGGGTTGTCGACAAGGTGCAAGAGCTCGCCGCACAGGCGCTTTTTACGTCACACTCTCCGTACGTCATTGAGCAGTTCACGCCTGAGCAGATGACCGTGATGAGACGCGACAATACGGGGCTGCTATCCGCCACCAACGTCGTGCTGCCGGAAAGTCTGAAGCTGAAAATCTTCCGAGACGGCTTTCGGACCAGGTTCTGCGAGGCGCTACTGGCTCGACGCGTTTTAGTCACGGAGGGTAAGACGGAGTTCGTCGCTTACAGTGCCGTCGCACGTCGAGCAGCGGTCCTCGCTCCTGCTCAACACCAGCGCCTCGACACGCTGGGCTGGGTTCCCTTCGACGCGGGCGGTCAGACTGCGGTAGCGTCCTTCGCTGCCTTCTTTCGCGGGCTGGGTAAAACCGTTGCCACGATATTTGATCAGCAAGCTCCTGCAGCGCGGGATGCGATCGTAGCTGCGGATTCCGACGTGAAGCCGGCCGGCATTCCGATCAATATCCGGCCACCGT
>NZ_JBMDKB010000064.1:0-3865 GCF_057809495.1 Allobosea sp. FG18 | reverse complement strand
CCGCGCGTTCACCGGAATGAATTGGAAAGGCGAGGCAGCGTAGGAATGCCTCATGGCTAACACCAGTAGAACAATCAGCTTCACACCCACGGGCCTGACGAGCGGCCTGGAACTGCTGGCGATAATGTGCTGGCCCGAGACGGGAAAGCGTGCCGAGACACTCGTCTCCTTCGCCGCCGAAGTCATCCACCGGGGCGAAGGCTTCAGCACCGACGCAGCCGCGAACCCGATATATCCGCCGCCTGAAATTTCACTCGGCCTGCAACGCCATGGTGGATTCGCAGGCCACGCGCGACTTCAGCATTGGCCGTCACTAGGCGGCATCGCATTCATTGAGAATGCTGCAAATGTAGTTCGGGACGTGAGGGAACGCCTCTTTCTTCCAAACGGCGGATATCGCGGTGTAGCGGAAGCACCGGGCATGACCGAGATCGAGAGACAGATGGCGCACGCAATGCAGCACGGAGCGCTCGCATCGGCACTCTTGGTTTTGGCGATCGCGCGAATGGCAGCCAGCAAAGACCTGGAGACGAGCCCCTCGCTTGGAAAAGCAATCACGCTGCTAGAGGGCGTGAAGCTTCAGGTCAAAGCAAAGGTCACGCCCTCGGGATTCGGCCAGGAGAGGATACTGAAAAAGCATTGGAAACAGTGGTCGCCGGTCGCGCCATTGTGGGCAGCGGCGATAATCGCTGGTGGCTTCCAATGGCCTTCCGATGGCCTGTCGTTTGATGGGCCTGAGATGGCGGAACGGATTTTCGATGCTTTGAGCGATCCTCTGAGATTGGCGAAATTGTCCTCCTACAGCAACTGGCTTGCCGATCTCATGACGACGCTTGTTCCGTCCGGCGCGGCTCGCCCGCTTCTCGCACCGCATTCCATTTTTCGCCTCGATACGGGCCTTCCACCGCAGAGCCCGCCACTGCCCCCGCTTCAAGCATCCGAGATCGCGATCATTCGTGGGCATGAGACGGCAACCTTGAAGAAGTCCGATCTGGGATAACCAGTGCACGGCAGGCGGACACTGGTGTCCGGCCTTCCAGCACCGGCCAGCCGTTTCGCAAAACTTCGTCGCAACTTGGGCCGCAATCGGCACCTAGCGACGAGGTAGATCATGGAACTCGAACACGAAGACAAGAACTGGCCTTTCGACCAGGGCGGAACGACAGATGAAGTTGCCCGCTTGCGAAAGCAGATGTGGACGGCTGAATTCCGCCCGATCCCTGTCCGTAACGCGGATGATTCCGGTCCGTCGCCGGGGAAACGCCCGGACGGTGCAAACTGGCAAGTCCTGGCGCGGCAAAACCCTCCGTATGCTGTCGAGGCCCCCGTCTCTCCGGCGGCCCTCAACACCGGTCTCCTGTGTGACGGCCTCCGGCCCCTCGACATTGATGTAGAGGATGAGGCTACTGCCGCTCGAATTCGGATGCTGGCCCTGGACATGCTGGGTCCCGGACCGGTGAAGACGCGTTCGAACAGCGTCAAGTGCACCATCCTATACCGTGCGGCAGAAGGAGAGCCGCGTAAACTTCACCGGACCGGGGCCTCGCACGACAGCAAGACTGCGGGAGCGAGCATGAAAATCGAAGTGCTCGGCTGGGGGAATCAGATGGTCGCTTATGGCCTGCATGAGACCGGCGTCGCTATCCAATGGGAAAACAACATGGGTCCGGGGACCGGCGTGGTCCTCGCCGACCTTGCTCCAGTTACCGAAGAGCAGGTCGAGCGTTTCCTCGATGCTGCGGGTGAACTGATTGGGGCAACGACCCAGACTCGGCAGATGAGCCTCGACGAGACCAGCGTGCACCCGCCGCGCATGCAGCACCACGGAGCAGAAGCAGAGCCGTCCGACGTGGCCCGCGCGCTCAACGTGATCCCGAACGACGGTCCCGCCGACTGGAATGACTGGAAGCGCATCGGCCTTGCGGCGTATGCGGCAACAGGCGGGTCCTGGGATGGGTTCGATGCGTTCGATAGCTGGAGCCGCAAGAATCCAGCCTATGACGCCCGGAAGACTCAGCAGGCGTGGGAGGAAATGCGCCGGTCGCCTCCGTCCAACATCGGTGCCGGTACCTTGTTTTTTCTGGCGCGGCAGGCTCGTCCCGATTGGCAGCCATCCGAGCGCCTCCGGGACAACGCTTCCGTCGCAACGCAGTCACGGCTCGAAATGAGATTACCGCAGGGCTTCTCCCTGGCCAGCGATGGTGTCTGGTTTGTCGATCCGCACCCAAAGAAGGAGGGAGACGCAGAGGAAAGGTGGGTGTGCGGGCCGCTGAAAATCATCGGCGAATGCCGCGACACGAACAGTTACGGCTGGGGTGTTGTAGTCGGATGGACAGACAATAGCAGTGTGCCACACGAGGCTATCGTCGCGCGACGGCAGCTTCCGTCGCCAGATGGTGGCTCCTCGATCGCGGCTATGCTGGAGGATGGTGGTCTTCGATGCGGAGATTCACGGCTTCTACGTAAGTTCTTCCAGGGGCTCCATACAGATCGCAAGCTGCGGTTGGTGCCTACAACCGGGTGGCACCAAGACGACGCAGGTTATGTGTACGCGCTGCCAACGGGGGAAGTCTTCGGCCCAACGGAACATAACGTCATTCTCGATCCCCAATCACGACGTGTCGGCGATGAAGTCGGTCAGGCTGGCACCCTGGATGAATGGCAAGATCAGGTAGCTCAATATGCCGTGAATAATTCCCGAGTAGCCTTCTTTATGTCTGCTGCATTCGCGGGAACTCTATTGAACGTAAATGCAGAACCTAGCGGCGGAATACATCTTGTCGGAAAAAGCCGATCAGGTAAATCAACATCCCTTTTTGCCGCTGCGTCTGTCTGGGGCAAGGGAACTCGTAAGGTAATGCAGTGGCGCGCTACCTCGAACGGTCTCGAAGCGATCGCGAAAGCTTCCAGTGATGGCGTAATACTTCTCGACGAGATCGGTCAGGCGAACGGAAAGGAAGCTGGAGACGCCATCTACATGTTGGCTAACGAAGGAGGAAAGCAGCGGGCCAATGTGCATGGCGGCGCGCGAGAGCGCGTATCCTGGCGAGCCATCATGCTCTCGACCGGTGAGATCGGCCTCGAAAGCAAGATGAATGAAGCGAACCGCTCTATGGCTACGGGTCTGCACGTTCGCCTCGTCAACGTAGAGGCGGATGCCGGGGTTGGTCTGGGTGCGTTTGAGCATCTTCATGACAAGGCATCGCCAGCAGCACTCGCAGATCATCTCAGGGAGGCGTCAGGTCGCCACTATGGCGTAGCAATTCGGAAATTCCTTGAAGATGTCTCCCACCTTCGTGCGAACGGAGATACCGAATTGCGTGATCTCGTCGAGGGTTTCCGCCAGCAGTTCCGCGAAGCGAATGTTCCTCCGGGTGCAGATGGACAGGTCGAATCCGTGGCCGGGCGCTTCAGCCTCATCGCTGCCGCTGGCGAACTCGCCACGGCGCTGGGAATTTTGCCCTGGCCCAAAGATGAGGCGCTGCGCGCAGCCGGTAAATGCTTCGCCGTTTGGCTCTCGGCTCGCGGCCATTCTGGTGCTGGGGAAGACGAGGCCGCGATCAAACACGTCAGGCGCTTTGTCCTCTCTCATGGCATGACGCGGTTCGCGCCCAGCGATGTCCCCAACGAGGTCATTCGGGATCGCATCGGGTGGCGTCGAGAAACTCAAACAGGCTCTGCCTATCTCTTTCACAAGGACCTTTGGGATCAGGAAGTATTCAAAGGGGCAATGATCGATCCCAGGAGGGCTTTGGAAGCCCTCAATCGCGCCAATCTCTTGGAAACGAATGAGGGGCGTCTGACATTCCGCATGAGTATCGGCGGGCAGAAAATCCGCGTTGTTTGGGTCAGGCCCACCATCATC
>NZ_JBMDKB010000063.1:0-3971 GCF_057809495.1 Allobosea sp. FG18 | reverse complement strand
TCATGCTCCGTTCGACCTTAGCGTACGATTTTGCACAACTCATGTTCTGACCCCTTCTTTCCCCCGCGCGCCTTCGAAACCTCCTCGACCAGGCGCTCTTCCAGTTCCTCATGGAGCTCGATGGCACCGGTGAAGGGGATGTGCCCGACGCGGAGTCCGTTCGCGACCAGGCGCCGCGACACGAGCAGGCAGCGGTGGCATTGAAGAGGGTCGCGCTCGGAGCACACGAGAACAGGCCGGCCTTGTTGAGCAAGCTCCGTCACGCGCTCGATGCCGCGGCCGAATTCGGCTGTCTCAGCCATGAGCGGATAGCTCGCAACGCCATCGATCACGAGCTCTTCTCGCGAGGGGCGCCCTCCGAGGAAGCGCCCGGCCCAGCGATACCCAAGCCCGGCTCGGGGGGCAGAGACGGTGAGTGCGCTCTGCTCGAACTGGGGGTTCCAGCGAGAGACGGGGTTCGTCCGCACGTCGACGAGCTCGGTGCCGCCGGCTCCGCGAATGTTATCGAAGAAGACCTCGATCGGATGGTTCGAATGACCGATCGTGAGAATGTCGTAGGCCGCCATGGTCGCTCCATCAAGGATTGCCGGAAGCATCCTTGAAAAACACGCAAGATGCCAAGGGCGGAGGGGGCAAAGCCGGTGGACGGTGGTCGGTTTCGTCTCCGCAGGATAGCGTCCAGAGCTCAGGAGACCGTCGTGCGCAAAGAAACTCACAGACTGCCGCTGCCTCACCTGCAATCGGTGATCCGGAAGGGCCATCGGAACGCCGAGAGCGTGATCGCGACCGATCTTTACCCGGTCGAGCTGATCACTGTGAGCGCGGATGAGGCTCCGATCTATCTCTCGATCGCGCCTCCGTCGCAGCCTGAGACCTTCAGAGTATGGGATAACCGCACCTGGCGTGCCGTTACCTCGCGCCGGCAGCCTGTTGCGATCGCCGATTTCGGCCGCGCGATCCTTCACGAGCTCAGCGAAAATCGCGCCTCGCTGCAGGGTGCGAACGTGCTCAGGGCGCAATCCACCTTTGCCCCTGAATGCCCCTTCTCGACCAAGCCGCTGCGCACCAGTGTGGCTCGCGCGCGAACCGGGGGGAGCTCGACCATGATGCCTACCCAGACGGGAGGAATTCGAGAGTTTCTTGAGCGATCGGAGGACGACCGGGCCGCGGTACGAGATGATCTTCAGGCGCACACGCTGATCGTCGCCGGCGAGGTCTATCGCGCAGCGCGCGAACCGTTTCTCCACCTCGATCAGTTCGGCGTCACCAAACTCGCCACCCCCACCTCGGAGGACACTGAACGCTACGGGCGCATCCTCTCGGTTGGAACCCCCGCAATCGACCCGATCTTCGCGTTTTCTCCGAGCAAATTCGATCAGATCGCTCATCTGAAAGCTCATCTCGAAGCCGTGCCGGAATTCGGCCGCTTCGCCCAGCGCGAAACCAAGCAGCCGGCCTACCATCTCAACATTGAGAATTTTCCCGACGGCCCATACGGATCCGAAGACAGGTGGTGGCTGTTGGCCAGAGCGCGCGGCCTTCAACAGCTTGCGGCCGACGTCATCGGAACTCTGACGGATTCCGCATTGCACGCGTTCATGGACTATCGCGCAAGGTTGCGTGCGCACCCCTCCGACCTCACCGCCGCCGCAGCAGGGATGACCGCCCGGGACGAGGAGGAAATCTCAGCAGCAATCGTCGCGCTCAGCGCGGCCCTCCTCGAAGAGCCCGATCTCGGCCTCTCAAATCGGGGCCCAATGCTCCGGAACGCGCTGCTGGCCTCCAAGGCACGCGAAGAGATGTTCGGTCCTCTGGTTCCTTCTGATCTATCGCTGCTCAGTCTCTGAGCTCGTCGCCGGTATCCCCGAGGGGGTGCAAATCCAAAACCATCCTCTGACGGCGGCTGATGTCGACATGCGTGTAGATCTCGGTCGACCCTAAATCGGCGTGCCCCAGCATCTCCTGGATGACGCGCAGGTCCGCCCCGTTCGCGAGAAGATGCGTCGCGAAGGCGTGACGCAGCTTGTGGGGTGAGAGCAGCGCAGGCCGACGGAGACCGGCATCGAGCGCCGCTTGCTTGACATCCTCTAGCGCCGAGATCCGCGTCAGCGGCTTGCTTGCGTCCCGGACCGAGTGGAAAACCCATTTCTCAGAGGCGACGCCATAAGCCGCGACAGCCTTCCTCCATCGCATGATGGCCTCGACTGCCCGGGCATGCATCGGCACCAGGCGCTCCTTGTCGCCCTTGCCCCGGACGTAGAGCATCCGGGCGTCTTTCCCAAACGCCTTCCACGGCAAGTTCACGGCTTCGCTGACCCGCATCCCAGAGGCGTAGAGCGTCTCGAAGAGCGCGGCGCGGCGCGCGAAGCTAGCGTGCTGGAAAGGCGTCGTTGAAGTGTCCGCAGCGCGCGCGTGGGCAGTGTCGAGGAGCTGATCGACCTCCTTCATCGACAGGACAAGCGGCAGCGCCCGCCGGCGCTTCATAGGCTCCAGTAGCGTGGTTGGGTCGCTCGCTGAATGGCCTTCCGCGACCATGAAGCGGTGGAGATTTCGAACAACAGAACGCTTCTTCGCGAGGGTGGATTCAGCGAAGCCGCGCTCGATCAGGGACCCCAAATAGTCGGTCACATGCTCTCGTCGCACGTCGAAAAGCGTGAGTCCCTGCTTCGTCAACCAGGTGAGGTACGTCTCGATGTCGTCGGTATAGGTGTCGATCGTGCCGAGCGAACTCGCCTGCTCGCTCAGCAATGCCGTCAACCAGAGCTCGGCCATTGCGCGATCGTCCATGGACGCAGTCTTCGTCGCGAATGGTTACTGGGCCCTTGCCGACCCCTGAAATTGCCCTTGCAATGGCGCGGACGCTCCGGTGTCTTCCCGCTCAGCGGGGGAGGTGCCTATTTGCGCCAAACCGCAGGCCGGCTCGATCCCGACCCGCCTCGAGGCCGAGAGCAACCGCTCGCGGCGGCGTTCGGCCCGGAGGTCCCGAATTGTGGCTGAGTGATCAGGGTCCGGCTGGCGCGGACGTCGGCGCTTCGACCCAGTCAGGCAGCTCCGGGGACGTCCGCAGATCCCAGGCGGCGGGATCCGCCAGTGCATCTGGGTTCGCGTTGGTCAGATGGTCATGGAAGTTGGCCAGCATCTCTTCCGTCATCGGAAGCCACGCTCCGCCGGCTTGGTGCTCCGCCGCAGCGATTGCGTTCTCCTCCCGATCGAAGACGAAACGAGTCATCGTTTCGTTGGTGCCTGGCCCGAACAGATGGCCCCACAGGCTGCTGTTCTCATCGGCGATCACGAAGCGGTCTTCGGCCATTGGCCCCTCCTAAGCTGCTCGGACCTTAGGATGCGGGCTCGCAAGCCACCAGCTGGCCCGTTGGTCGATTGCGTCAGGCCCAGTTAATCTGCGGCATCGAGAGGAATCCTGCATGTCGCTGCTCACCAATCCCGACGGAACTGTCAAAGTTTACGCCACGGTCGACGACCAGGAGGAGAAGATCCTGGCAGCCTACAATGGGGTCGGGAGCGCGATGAGAGGCACGAAGGAAATCAAGGCAGCCGGCGCCACGAATGCGGTCTATTACAATCTGACCCACTCCACGTGCCCGGCCTGGTTAAAAGCAGCAGTCCGGACCGATGCCGCATACTGCGAGGGGCGAGCTGCAGCGTTCGAGGCCCGAGCAAAAGCGCTGCGCGCGAAAGCAGCGAGCCTCAACACCGAGGCCGCAGATCACGAGCTCGCTGCGCAGTTCTGGCGCCTGGACATTCCGTCGGAAGACGTCCCGAGCGGCCCGAAAATGTAAATCGAGACTCTTGAAACGACTCGTTAAATTCTGCACCTTGCTTCTAAGGGCTTAGGTCTATCATTCTGCAAATAATAAATTTTACGCACTAGGATCGACCTATCAAAACACCGATTACACGAAGGCGAGGTACTTTCAAAACTGGTGCGAAGCGACGAGTCTCTGATAGTACTG
>NZ_JBMDKB010000062.1:0-5415 GCF_057809495.1 Allobosea sp. FG18 | reverse complement strand
CTCGTCAGGCTCATAACCTGAAGGTCGTCAGTTCAAATCTGGCCCCCGCAACCAAATCCAAAAAAGCCCCGTCGCAACTGCGGCGGGGCTTTCGCGTTCCAACGCAAACCGCCAAAGCCGAGCAAGGCCAACGTGCCGCCCGAGATCTACGCCACCGCCGTCGCGGGGCGTGGCCACGATCTTCTCGATCAGCGAATGGCCCGACCGGCCGTCGGCCGGGCCACGACCTTCATGCGTCAGAACATGTGGAACGGCGGCTTGGCGTCATCCGGCAACAGCGCCTTGTAAGGCGTCCGGGTCAGGCGCTCCTGGAAATCGGCCTTGGCCTGTTCCAGCAACCCAGGTTCGGCGAGGACGTCCACGGCGACGCCTGCCATGACCTTCGCAACGTGAACCATGCCCTTGTGGGCCAGCGGCGACTGCCCATGGGCCGTCAACTGCCAGGAGTGGCCCGGCGTGCCGATCGTATAGGTCGCGCCGCGCGCCTGGACCGTCGGGACAGCCCAGGAGACATTGCCGACATCGGTGGAGCCCATCATCCGCGGTCCGGGCACTTCCTTGGGCGCGATGGCGTTGCACAGCGGGAAATCCGTCGCCGGTAGTCCAGAGCGTCGGAAAGCGCTTTCGACATGCGCGGGCGTCACCGTCTTCTGCATGCGCCTGGCGAAGGCGACGTCGTCCGCGTCGAAAGGCGGCGGGCCGAGCCGATCGAAATTGCGCTGCATCGCATCTTCGAGCGGCGTGTTGGCCAGCAAGCTGCTCATCGCGCTGACGACCTCATCAGTGACGGTCGTTTCCGTCATCAGCGCCGCGCCTTCGGCGATTTTCCGGACGCGGGCGAGGAGTTCATGGACCTGGGAGACCATCGTCGCGCGCACGACGTAGCGGAGCTTGGCCTTGGCCTGCACGACATTCGGCGCGATGCCGCCTGCATCCAAATAGGCATAGTGGATGCGGGCATCGCTCGGCATGTGCTCGCGCATGTAGTTGACGCCGACATTCATCAGCTCGGCGGCATCGAGTGCCGAACGGCCGAGATGCGGCGCGGCAGCGGCATGGCTGGCGCGGCCGGAGAACTCGAAGTCGATCGTCGTGTTGGCAAGGGATATGGCTGCCGTTACGGCCGCGAAATCGGCCGGATGCCAGGAGATCGCGATGTCGACATCCTTGAAGGCGCCTTCCTTGACCATGAACGCCTTGCCCGCTCCGCCTTCCTCGGCCGGACAGCCATAGTATCGGACGCGGCCCTTGAGCCCACGCTCCGCGAGGAAATCCTTGACCGCCGCTGCCGCCAGCATGGCTCCGGCCCCGAGCAGGTTATGGCCGCAGCCATGGCCTGCCGGCTGGTTTGGAAGTGGCTGGTGCTCGGAAACTCCAGGGGCCTGCGAAAGCTCCGGCAGCGCATCGTATTCGCCAAGTATCGCGATCACCGGGCCGTCTTCTCCCGCCTCGCCCATGACCGCCGTCGGCAAGCCGGCAATGCCCGTCTCCACGCGAAATCCCTCGCGCCGAAGCTGCTCGGCATGAGCAGCAGCTGACTTGACCTCCCGGTAGTTGAGCTCGGGCATCTCAAAGACGCGGTCACTCAGCTCGATATAGTCAGCTTGCTTTGAATCGACGATCGTCCAAATCTTATCGGTATTCTGCACAGCCATCTCCCGAGGTGGCATCCGCGCCATAGAGGCCGCCGAAGGCCGCGGTCACCACAATCGCCAGGTGTCGGCAGCCCCAGCATCGAGAGGCTACTACACGGCGGACGGCAGAACGGCTGAATTTTGGTCCGAAGTTTCGGCGATTATTGCAGATCGGATTTTGCTTACGTCCTCCGAAGCTCACGATGTTTGCCTTTGTCCGCTCCCGCTTCGACTTGTCCTTCAGCGCCGTTTTGAGGAGCCGGGCACTGCGGATCGCTGCGTGGCAATGAGTTGCAATGGCGCTATCGCCGGCACTCTGCACGTCGCGTTAAAATCTTACAAAGGGCTTGTGAAATCTCACGAAGCGAGCCAAGCTTCGGGTCATGCTCGATGCAAGCTCTCCTTTCCTTCCTGCTCCTATTGCCGAGGCGCTGCTCGATGTCGCCAGCCGCCGGCTGCGCACGGCTATCGTCTCCTGCGAGCTCACGCCCGGTGACTTCGTCCATGAGGCGGCCCTCGCCGAGCGCTTCGGGCTGGGCCGCGCCAGCGTTCGTGTCGCGCTGACCGAGTTGGCAGCGGGGCGCTTCGTTAGCCGGCATGCCCGGCAGGGCTGGCGGATTGCACCGATCGACGGCGCGCTGATCGGAGCGGTGATCGACGGGCGTCGCCGGCTCGAGCCGGCCCTGGCAGCGCACAGGCTGGCAGAGCCCGCGCTCTCCACGGCGACTGCGCTGCTCGGGATGGTTCAGTCCGTATCGGGGCGGACCGAACTCGCAGCGCTTGCTACGGCCCGCGCTGCCGAGCGCCAGCTGCGCAACCTGCTTGCTGCCGGGGCAGGCGTCTTCGCCAGCGATTGGCTCGGCGAGATCTGGGATCATTCGGACCGGATCGTGCGGATGCTCGACCTCTGCGGCCACGCCATCCCTTCTGCTGATCTCGGCGAGCTGGTCGCCGCGCTCGGCGCGGGCGACAGCGATCTCGCCAGGCGAGCGATCGAACGCGACCAAAAGCGCTTCGCCGACGCAATCGCCCACGGCTTCCTCGCCATGTCGGCGCAGCCGGCTCGTCCGCAAGCGCGTTCTGCCCGCCGAGGTCGCGCCGCCCAATCGCCGCTTGTCACAGCCGATCGGCCTATCCCCCTGTCGAAGGAGAAGCAGTCATGACCGTTGCCTGGCGAAACTATCCTCTCGCCGCGGCCTGCGCCGCGATCTTCGCTTTGGGGAGCGTCGCTCCCGCGCAAGCCTCCAAAGAGCGCTTCGTGGTCGACCTCGTCAACGAGCCTTCCTCGCTCGATCCGCAGGTTCAATGGAACCCCGATAGCTACTACGTCTACCGAAACATCTTCGACAATCTGGTCACCCGCGACGACAAGGGCGAGATCGTCCCGCAAGTCGCGACCTCCTGGAAATACCTGTCCGACAACGAGATCGAATTCGAGCTTCGGTCCGACATCGCCTTCCATGACGGCTCGAAGCTGACCGCGGACGACGTCGTCTTCAGCGTCAAGCGCATTACCGATCGCAGCTTCGGCAGCCCGCAGCTCGGCCAGTTCGACAAGATCACCGATGCGGTCGCGCTCTCGCCGACCAAGGTCAAGCTGACGACCAGCGGGGCCTACCCGGCCTTGCTGGCGCAGCTCGTCAAGCTCTCGATCGTGCCCAAGGCCGTCGTCGAGGCGGTCGGCAAGGACGCCTTCAACCTGAAACCGGTCGGCAGCGGGCCCTATAAATTCGAGAACTGGCAGCGCGGCGTTGCGGTGACGCTTTCACGCAACGATGCCTATTGGGGCACGAAGGGGCCGTTCCCGAGCGTGATTTTCCGGGCCGTGCCGGACAGCGCGACCCGCCTTGCCAATCTCCAGGCCGGCACCAGCGACCTCGGCGTCACGCTCGACAGCGACCAGGCAGCGCAGCTCAAGACTGCGGCGAAGGCCAAGCCCCTGACGGGCCTGACCGAGCGTGTCGCCTATCTGCGCCTGAACACGACCAAGCCGCCTTTCGACAACGTCAAGGTCCGGCAGGCGGCGGCTCTCGCCATCGACAAGGAGGGGCTGGTCGAGGGCCTGCTCGGCGGCTTCGACAAGCCAGTGGGGCAGTTGCTCACGCCCGCGATCTTCGGATGGGTCGATGGTATGCCTGCCGCGAAATACGACCTCGCCAAGGCGAAGGCCCTGGTCGCCGAGGCCGGCCCCGCCGCGAAGGCCGAGATCGAGCTTTCGACCGCGCCGGTCTTCGACCAGCGCATCGTCCAGGCGGTGCAGCAGCAGCTCGGCGAGGCCGGGCTCAACGTCAAGATCGCGATGTCCGACATGGCGAGCTATCTGAAGCGCGCCCAGGCCGGGCCGGAAGGCACCTCGACGCTGAGCTTCGGCCGCTGGTCCTGCGCCTGCCAGGATGCCGATGGCGTGCTCTTCCCGCTGCTGCACAAGAGCAGCGGCTGGTCGGCCTATCGCAATCCCAAGACCGACGGCCTGCTGGAGGAAGCCCGCCAGACCCTCGACAAGGGCAAGCGCCTCGCCGCCTACAAGCAGGTCCATGAGATCGTCGCAGCTGATGTGCCGGTGATCCCGCTCTATCAGGCCGTCGTGATCTATGGCGCGACCAAGAACCTGAATTTCACGCCGACGCCGAACGAAAGCATGTTTCTGAACCGGATGAGCTGGAACGACTGAGCCGCAACGGCCGACAGCAGCTCTGCAAGATCAAGGCGCCGGGAGGAGACCGGGCGCCGCCAATCAAAAAAGGGGAATGGCTGATGATGCGAACACGCCGAATGCTCGCAGGCGCGCTGCTCGCCGCTTGCTTGTCGCTGCCGGGGGGCGCGGCCTTCGCCGCCAAGGAGCGTCTGACGATCGACCTCGTCGGCGAGCCAAACTCGCTCGATCCGCATGTCCAGTGGAACCCGGACAGCTACTACGTCTACCGCAACATCTTCGACAATCTCGTCACCCGTGACGACAAGGGTGTCATCGCGCCGCAGGTCGCAACCTCGTGGAAGCAGCTTTCCGACACGAAGATCCAGTTCCAGCTGCGCGATGACATCACCTTCCATGACGGCTCGAAGCTGACCGCCGACGACGTCGTCTTCAGCGTCAAGCGCATCACTGATCCGAAGTTCGCCAGCCCGCAGCTCGGCCAGTTCGACAAGATCATCGACGCCGTCGCGGACGACGCCAAAACGGTGACGCTGACCACGCAGGGTGCCTATCCGGCCCTGCTCGCGCAGCTCGTCAAGCTCTCGGTCGTGCCGAAGAAGGTCGTCGAGGCCGTGGGCAAGGACGCCTTCAATCTCGCGCCGGTCGGCAGCGGCCCCTACAAGTTCGGCGCGTGGCAGCGCGGCGTTGCGGTGACGCTCAATCGCAACGACGCCTACTGGGGCACCAAGGCGGCGTTCCCGAGCGTCGTCTTCCGCGCGATTCCCGATGCCGCGACGCGCGTCGCCAATCTGATGGCCGGCACCTCGGACCTCGCCGCCAATCTCGATGGCGATCTCGCCGCCCAGCTGAAAACCTCGCAGCGCGCCAAGCCCGTACCGGTGCTGACCGAGCGCGTCGCCTATCTCGCGATGAACGTGCAGAAGGAGCCGCTGAACGATCCCCGCGTGCGCCGTGCCATCGCCCAGGCGATCGACAAGCAGGCGATCACCGACGGCGTGCTCGGCGGCACCGAGAAGCCTCTGGCCCAGATGCTCTCGCCTGCGCATGAGGGCTTCGTCGAGGGGATTAAGCCCACATTCTCCAAGTAAGTCGCTGATTTCGCTGTCGTAATCGTGATATTTCGCA
>NZ_JBMDKB010000061.1:0-5499 GCF_057809495.1 Allobosea sp. FG18 | reverse complement strand
CGAAGGCGAGGTACTTTCAAAACTGGTGCGAAGCGACGAGTCTCTGATAGTACTGGGAGCGCTATCAGGAACTTATCCCCTGTCGCTTTGGTGCGCGCGCTTGTGGCCTTTAAGAGCTGCCCGCTACCTTTCCCTTTATGGGCATCCGCAACCTCAACTCGGACTTCGTCCCGGCGTCATTAAGACGCCCCGTCGCGGTCGCGACTTCCGGCGTTCCGAGATTCTGGTCCGCGGTCTATGAGGTCACCTCGCTTGCGCATCTCCGGAACAACACCACCCGGATGCATCTTCATGCAATCGATGCGTTCTATCAGCACGTCGAGGACATTCACGGCGCCGACGTCTTAGACGATATCCTTCACCAGGCAGACGCGGACCGTCTTTCAACGTCGTTGGAGGGCTTTTTCATCAAGCTGAGGAACTCAGCCGTTCAGACCGGTTCGGATCACCGTGACCGGTGGGCGACCGTATCGAGTTTCGTCGAGACCATCGTCAAGCGCGTATCGGAAGCGGAGGAATCTCACAGAAGCATTCACAGACGGATCCAGAGGCTTAGTGCCAGGCTTTCAAATCTTCGCCCAAACCCTAAAGCCCCCAACCCCAGCACAATCCGCGCTTTGCCGTCGACCGTCTTGCGTGAAATCTACGCAATCTTCGATCCGGCGTCCTCCAACAATCCATTCCGTGGTGAGAGCCGCCGGTGGCGAAATCACTGCCTTTTGCTCGCATTCCTCCATCAAGGCCTTCGCCGAGGTGAGGCTTTGCTTTTGCCCGCCGATGCCATCAAGAGCGGCATCGATGATCAGACCTTGAAGCCGCGACACTGGATCAATGTTCAGAACCTCTTCGCCGAGGAAGACCCTCGCTTTTGCGATGCGCCTTCGATCAAGAATGACCACAGCGTGAGGCAGGTTCCTGTATCTCCGGATGTCGCCCGCCGCTTCCAGCATTTCTATGAGAATCATCGAGGAAAATCCCCCTACCCCCATTTTTTTCTCAATTCCAGCGGAGTACCACTCGGCTCCCGAAGCGTTAGTAAGATCATGTCGAGCGCATCAAGCGCGCTGTCTCACACTTCTCGACAGCATCTCCTGGACGCGATGCGCGAACCAAAGGTCACGGCTCATGACTTACGGCACACATGCGCCGTCGTAAGGCTCTATCATTTTCGATCTGCCGGAATTTCGGAAGAGGCAGCCTTACAGAAACTGCGGGCGTTCTTCGGATGGACCTACGATTCAGTTATGCCGCGACTCTACGCTCGGGCGTACTGGGAACGGCATGTTGCACAAGTATGGAATGATGATTTCGATTCCCATGTGAACGCAATTCGCGCCATCGAGCCTAGCATTGACCAAGTGCGGATATGAACTATTTTGAAACTAGCCCAAATTCAAAGCCATCTGATAGCGTCGAAATCTTTAATTCCGTCGCTGAAGAATTGGGCCCGTTGCCAAAAATAGCTCGCTATTATGATGAATATAACGAGAAGACGAAATCTATAGATACAAGTGAGAAGCGCTGGATTATCGACTGCGGCGGAAGAAAAGCGACGTTGCCGTACTCAAATCTCAGTGCGCAATTGGAGATTTTATTAAAGCATTTTACTATCAATAGGCTTCACAAAAATCCCTCTACAGCAGTAAATTACCTCGGGGATTATATCCGCACGATCGCGTATCAGTTGCCTCTTTTGATCATTGCGTGCAAGGCGCCTGAAGATGCTATTTCATATCTAAGAACGGAATTCTTTGCGCTGTCAGGCGTCGTCGGAAGCAGCCAATATTTTACGTCCGCTAAGGCGATGCTCTATTTTTTCTGCGAAGTTGAGATTGCTGGCTGGGGAAAGTCGCATGCGAACATATTGAAATCAATCAACGCGCCATTCGAGCGCTCCAAGTACCGAACGGTTCGCGATGGAGCAGCGATCATCAGCTTCGAGGAGGAGCGCAGAATCATCTCATATTTTGACGATCTGAACGCTGAAATTCTCCGTGGTAGCCCTGCCTCGGTGCAGACGGCGGACCTCCGCGACGCGTGCGTACTGTTCTGGAATTATGCGCACGCCATGCGTCCTATTCAGATCGCCAACCGCGATATCGGCCACGCCAGGCTTCGCACTCAGGATGAGGGAAATCCGGTCATTCATTTGACTTTCAGGTACGCCAAGCAAAGGGGCAAGGCGAAGTCCATGGAGCAAACCCGCAAGATGAAGCGGGACTGGACGCCGATGATGGCCGAGTGGTTGGCGCGACGAGCATTGCTAAATCCCGCCGTCGATTTCGATCGGCCCAATTCCCTATTCGGGGTCTCGCCCTCTGAAATCACTACGATCGTAGCGGAGAAAACTGAGCAGATCACAGGTGTTCGCAGGGTGCCTTATGACCTTCGGCATTCCGCTGCGCAACGGAAGGCGGATGCCGGCTGTTCCCGCGTTGAGTTGGCCGAGTTCCTTATGCACCAGGACATCGAGACAGCTGACGCCTACATCGAGATGAGCCCAACTCAGGCGGAGAAAATCAATCAGGCCCTTGGCCTGTCTCCCCTGTTCCAGGCGATTGATAAGGCGCTGAAAGCGCGCTCCGTCACACTCGACGAACTCAATGATCTGCCGAATGACATGCAGGTTGGCTCCGCTCCTCATGGCCATCTGATCGCGGGAATTGGGGGCTGCGCCATCGGGCAGTCCTTTTGCACAAAGACCCCTGCCCTCGCATGCTACGGCTGCGCCAAGTTTATGTACCTCCGAGATGCCGAGGTGCATCGGGCTGCTCGGGATTCCGTTCAGCAAATCGTCCAGGAGTTTGTCGCGTCCGGCCGCACAGATCGGGTGAGCCCAGCGTTCATGCAGCTGCGCGAGGTGGTGGAAATTATTGATGCCATTGTCGAGGATTTGGATCCGACCATGCCGGAGCAGGCGCGATGAGCGGCGGCGATCGTCCGGCCCAATTTGATCAGTTCATCTCGACCTACCAGCGGGTTGCAAATGCGAATGGCCTTCGCTGGGACATCCCTGTGGGGCCTGACGGTGCTGTGTCGAAGGATGTTCGGTGGGATATCGGTGAAATAACGGGCACACCAAAGCCGCCGGCCTTTTATCTCTCCGACTTTGGTCGGGATCCATCCACCCTCGCCATCTTGAACGCCGAGCGAGCATCTCTCGGCGCCTCCCTTATCAACGATGGTGCAATCAGTCCCGAATGGCGGGAGCTTTTGAAGGCACTGACGGTTCGGGCTCTGTTTGAGAAGAGGAATAGCGCCAAGCATATTCGCCATGGAATCTTACGACCGATACGCGCCTTGGCTACCTGCTGCTATGAGAAAGAGCCGTGGGAACTGAACAGCGAGGACGTAGGTACGGCGCTGTCGATCCTGGGGAAAGCTGACAAAAACGCCAAGCTCCAATCGCTGGTCGAAGCTTTGTTGATCATTCTCGATGACAACGGACTTTCGGCCTTTTGCCCTTTGCTTGGACAGCGATCGAAGAGGCTGAATGCGAGAAAGCGCATGCCGGAGATCCGCACGAAACTCGAAGAGCGGCGGAGGGCAGATCGCCTTCCCCGGGCGCGGGAGTTCTGGGAAATGCTCCGCATTCTCCTCGAGGAACGCCCCACATCCTTCTACGACATGGTCAGGTTCGGCGCCGTGGAGCTTGGCATCCTGATGGGTTTGCGCGTCGAAGAGATAGCGACAATTCCCGTGAAGCCGGTAAGCGTGAAAAAATACGTGGACGTTCGTGGGCAGAGCGCCGCCGTGCGGGGTGGCATTGGCCAGACCATGTTCATCCGTCACTTCTCGGAAAAGCAGGGCCTGAGATCGGCCCGCTCCGTCATCTATGCCGAAACTTCCACCTCGATCCTCCGGATGTTCGAGGATGAGGTGCAAACCGTGCTCGACCGCGTGGAACAAGCAACCGCGCCGTTACGCCAACGTCTCAAGGAGCAAATCACAACCGGCCGCATATTCCCCGAGTATGCTCTCGACGAAATGGTGCCATTGACGGAAATTTACCCTCGCATATCAGGAAACCCGTTTGTCTTTTACGGCCCTAAGAATAATCATCTCGCTAAGAAATACCGTCGGACGCTTGACCCCAAGGTTCTCTTGGAAATCAGGAGCTACCAAGCGCGACTTCAAAGCCAAGGAGCACCGTATAGCGGTGCATTTACCCTATACATGGCACGGAGTGGAAACAGCTGGATTCCTCGTCGCGATATCGCGACTTCCGAATTGCGGCCAGCCAGCAATGCATCGCGTCCACGGTATGGATCCCTCGGCGTCCTGATCTCGGAGTTCGAACAGGCAATCAAGATAAACTTGCCGACGAAGCTCAGCGACACCGAAGGCTTTCCTCTTGAAGGACAGCGAGAACTCGCTGTCCATGAATGCCTCTTTCTGGCTCCAAAGCGCGCCCTCAATGAAGCACGCGGAGATACCGTCTGCGACGTAACACGATATGCCTTCGTCGGTCGCCTGACTTCGCAAGACATCACTGAGGCGTTGGGAAAGGAAAGCGTGGCGGGGCAGAGCTTCTTTGCTAAGTATGGCAAACCGGAAGCGGCATCCTACACGCTCAACTCGCATGCCATGCGACACATGCACAATAACGAGCTGTTTGTTGCTGGCGTCGCTGATACCATCATTACTCATCGCTTTGGCCGGAAATCCGTTGCGCAAAGCCATGAATACGATAGCCGAACGTTGGCCCAGGAATTGACCGACATGGAGTTGCCGCCAGGCACGGCGGACCTTCTTATCGGACCCGCTCGGGATGCCTTTAAGCTCATCGCCTCCAATCGGAGTAGTGGTCGGGTCGTCGACGAGTTTCGCCGGATCCAAAAGGAAGAAGGCGACGAAGCCGCAGTGGTCTATTTGGCTGCCGAGGCCGACGGGATGCAGATCACGCCATATGGCCTTTGCCTGAACTCCTTTGTCGTTGAACCCTGCCCTCGCCACCTCGAATGTTTCGGTGGCTGCAGCCATCTGATGAGGACGGGTTTGCCGGGCGAGACCACACAGCTCCAAAAGCTCGCAGGCCGGTATCAAGCTGTTCTCGCCTCGATCGACAAGCACCCTGGGTCAGACGCAGCGAAATCCAAGGCAAAGGCACAAGCGACCGCCCGACTGGCGGCGATCGAACAGGCCATCGCGACCAAAGCAGGCGACTTCGTCTTCCCCAATGGTGAGGATCTTAGCCGCCCCTTCAAGGAAGTTCGCATGAGCGGCCTAATCGAATGACTGAGATCATCACGCTCGACGAATTGGACGCCCCCGACCCGAAAATTGGCAGTGTTTGCCGTGAACTGATCGCAGCCGACGAGAAGGTCACATTGCGCTCGGTCGCTGTGAAGCTGGGTGTGGCGCACACAACATTGTCACGAGACGCGGAGCGCCGAGATCAAGTCCAAAGAGCCAGGAATTTGCAGAAGCTAGCTGTTACTATCAGGGGAACGCAGCGAGGCCATATCACGAGTTCTGAAAGCCTTCCTCTGGCCCGAG
>NZ_JBMDKB010000006.1:0-242454 GCF_057809495.1 Allobosea sp. FG18 | reverse complement strand
ATATCGCTCGCCAGCGAACTCAGGACCTCGCCAAGGGCACCCCTAGGGAGCGCCATGCCGTCGAGGCTCTTTCCATAAGTCATTGTTTTTTATCCCTGATTTTCGGCGTCTTTGCCGGTTCGGGGAAATCCGTGCGTTTGGGTTTGGGGCGATTGTTCCCCGTCTGCCCTTCGAGGCGGCTGATCTCCGAGGCAATTTGGCGCGCTCCGACGAAGAAGCCGCGGACGGCGTCGGCGACGATTTCGTCGAGATCGTCGGGCGTGGGCGTCTGATAGACGTAACGGCGAATTGCAACGTAGAAAATGCGCCCGTGCAGGCCCCAAAACATTTCCGTCTCGCGCTCGGCCAGAGGCAGCTGGGCCACGTCCGGCAGACCGAGCTCGTGGCGCAGTTCGGCGCATGCGGGCTCGATCACCTCGCGCCTGACGATAGCAAGATACCTGCCTGTGATGTCGAAGGCGCGCAATCCGGAGAAGACGAAGATCCTGACCCAGTCATGATCGAAAACGCGCTCGACATACTCGAGATAGAACTGGGTCAACCGGTCCTCCAGAGCGCGTGAGCGGTCCGAGATCAGCGGCGCCCACGAGGGCTGCCAGCGGCTGAGATAGATATGCTCGTAGACGCGCTCGATCAGTGCTTCCTTGCTTGGGAAATGCCGGTAGATCGCCGAGTGGGTGATGCCCATGCGTTTGGCGAGCTCGCGCGTCTGGCCCTCGAAACCATGCTCGGCGAAGAAGCGGATCGCCTCGCTCAGGATCGCCTGCTCCCTGTCCGTCGCACGCATGTTGCGCCGCCGCGGCCGGGTCTCGCCAGCTCCGGATGTGGTCATGCGTGCTATCGCGCTCCAGTTTCGGACCGTGCCGCGCCGAATCGGTCGCCCGAATTTGCGACCGTCTGGTCATTTTGACCAGCCCGATTGCAGCCATCCCTGCGACGGGTGTCCGGCAAAACCACTGCCGGCCGCGTTTCCTGCTTTGCCAGTCCTGCCCGAGGTTTAGCTCTGCCCGGTCGGCGTCCGCTTCCCCGCCAAGGATCCCATTCGTTATATTTCATTGGATATAACGCTTTGGTCGCACAAGGGAATTTTGTAACCAGGTGGTCATTTTTGCTTGACGCCCTCCGGGGTGCGTGCATTCATTTTGAGACCAGATGGTTACAAATCTGGCCTGGAAACGCACAACGGAGTTCGGAGCCTTGAAAGCCCGAGCCTTCAGCTATTCTCGCCCCGCCACGATCGCGGAGGCGCTCACCGCCTTCGCCGAGACCGGTGGCGATGCCAGCTACATCGCGGGCGGCCAGAGCCTCGTGCCGGCGCTGGCCCTGCGCCTGCAGGCTCCCGAACGCCTGATCGACATCGCCCATATCCCCGAGCTGCGCGGCATCTCACTGGAGGATGGCAGTTTGCGGCTGGGCGCGTTGACCCGGCATGTCGAGGCGCATGACGATCCGCTGATCGCCAGATGCGCGCCGCTTCTGGCGCTCGCCGCCCCTCATGTCGCGCACCCGGCGATCCGCAACCGCGGCACGCTGGGCGGCAGCGTCGCCCTGGCGGATCCCGCCTCCGAATTCCCCGCGATGATGCTGGCCATGGATGCCGAAATGGAGATCGCCGGTCCGGAAGGCACGCGCCGCATTCCGGCGTCGGCGTTCTTCCAGGATCTCTATCAGACGGCGATCGAGCCCGGCGAATTGCTGGTCGCGTTCCATATTCCCGCCGCGCATCCGAAGCATCGCTGCGCCTTCGACGAGTTGGCGCGCCGGCGCGGCGACTATGCCATCGTCGGTTGCGGCGCGATGCTCGCCCTGGAAGGGGCCTTCGTCGGGGAAGCCCGCATCGCCTTCCTCTCGGTCGGCCCGGTTCCCGTGCGGGCCAGGGCAGCGGAAGCCATGCTCGCTGGAAGCGCGCTCGACGGCGAGGCCATCCGCCGGGCACAGGCGGCGCTCGCCGACGACCTCGATCCGCAGGATGACGAGCAGGTGCCGGCGGCGATGCGCCTGCATCTGGCGCGCGTCCTGCTCGGGCGTCTGCTCGGCCGGATCGCGGAGGCATCATGACAGCGGCCGTTCCCGTCACCCTCACGATCAATGGCGAGACGCTGACGCGGCTGGCCGAGCCGCGCGAGACGCTGGCCGATTTCCTGCGCCGCGATCTCGGCCTGACCGGCACCCATGCCGGCTGCGAGATGGGCGTCTGCGGCGCCTGCCTCGTCATGCTGGACGGCGCGCCGGTTCATGCCTGCCTGACCTTTGCGGTGCAGGCTGGCGGCGCCGCCGTCGAGACGGTGGAAGGATTGAGCGAAAGCGCCGCGATCGCCGACCTCCAGCGCGCCTTCCATGAGCGCAACGCCCTGCAATGCGGCTTCTGCACACCCGGCATGCTGGTCACTGCGCATGGGCTGTTGACGCGCAAGGCGATGCCGAGCCGGGAGGAGATCCGCGACGCCCTCTCCGGCAACTACTGCCGCTGCACCGGCTACGAGGCGATCGTCGATGCGATCGAGGCCGTCGCGCGCCGCCGCGCCGCAGGCGAGACCGCCGCCGCCTTCCTGGAGGAGCCGGCATGAACGCGCCGCTCGGCACCCTCGACCGTCCGAACTCCTATATCGGCCGCTCGGTCTCGCGCCCCAACGCCAAGCGCCTGCTGGCGGGACGGGGTCGCTACGTCACCGACCTCGTGCTGCCGCGCATGCTGCACGCCGCCTTCCTGCGCAGCCCCTATGCCCATGCCCGCATCGTCTCGATCGATGTCGCGCAGGCGCGCGCCATGCCCGGCGTGCGGCTCATCGCGACGGGGGCCGATCTGGCGAAGCTGTGCAAGCCCTGGAGCGGCACGCTCGATCACTTCAAGGGCATGAAATCGGCTCCGCAACTGCCCCTGCCGCTCGAGGAGGTGCTTTGGGCCGGCCAGGCGGTCGTGGCCGTGGTCGCCGATACGCGCGCCCAGGCGGAGGATGCGGCCGAAGCGATCGCGGTGGAGTTCGAGGAGCTGGCACCGGTGGTCGACGTGGACGCCGCGCGGGAGCCGGATGCCGACCGGGCCGCCGTCGCCGTCCCCGACAATCTGTGTTTCGGCAGCCGGCTCGATACCGGCGGCATCGACGAGATCTTCGCGGGCGCCGCCCATGTCGTCGAGGAAGAGTTCCATTTCGGCCGGCATACGGCGGTGACGCTGGAGCCGCGCGCGATCCTCGCCGACTGGGATGCGAGCGAGGGCAAGCTCACGGTCCATCACGCGACGCAGACGCCCTACCAGTTCCAGGACCTCTATTCGCGCCATTACGGTATCCCGGAAGCGAGCGTGCGCGTCGTGGCTCCCGATATCGGCGGCTCCTTCGGCATGAAGCTGCATGTCTATCACGAGGACATGGCGGTCGTGGGCCTGAGCATGCTCTGCGGGCGGCCGGTCAAGTTCGTGGCGGACCGGATCGAGTCCTTCGTTTCCGACATTCATGCCCGTGATCACCGCGTGCGCGCCCGCATGGCGCTGGATGCCGAAGGCACGATCCTGGCGATGGACGTCGACGACGTCACCGCGATCGGGCCGTTCTCGACCTATCCGCGTACCAGCGCGGTCGAGGGCAACCAGGTCATCCGGCTGATGGGCGCACCCTATCGGTTCGACAGCTACCGCGCCGAGCTTTCGGTCGTGTTCCAGAACAAGGTCCAGACCAGCCAGTATCGCGCCGTCGGCCACCCGATCGCCTGCGCCGTCACCGAGCGGCTTGTCGACATGGCTGCCGCCAAGGCCGGCTTCGACCCCGTCAGCCTGCGCGAAAGGAACCTGATCCCGGACGATGCCTATCCCTGCACCTCGCCGACCGGATACCAGTTCGAGGCGCTCTCGCACCGGAAGAGCCTCGCCAGGCTCAAGACGCTGATGGGCTACGACGCGCTGCGGGCCGAGCAGGCGGCCCTGCGCCAGCACGGTATCCATCGCGGCATCGGCATCGCGAGCTTCGTCGAGATCTCCAATCCGAGCCCGGCCTTTTACGGCATCGGCGGGGCGCGCATCTCGGCGCAGGACGGTGCCGTTCTGGCGGTGACGCCCTCGGGCGAGGTCCGTTGCCAGATCTCGGTGACCGAGCAGGGGCAGGGCACCGAGACCATCATCGGCCAGATCGTGGCCGACCAGCTCGGCATCGCGCGCGAACAGGTCCGCGTCATCACCGGCGATACCGAGAACACGCCCCATGGCGGGGCGACCTGGGCCTGCCGTGGTGCCGGGATCGGCGGCGAGACCGCGCTGCAGGCCGCCCGCAAGCTGCGCGACAACGTTCTGTCCCTGGCCGCGACGATCCTGCAGGCCCGGCCCGGCGATCTCGACATGCGCGATGGCGTCGTCGTCGACCGGTTGAGCGGCATGGAGCGCATCAGCCTCGCCGAGATCGCGCGCATCGCCTATTTCCGCTCCGACACGCTGCCCAAGGATGCGAGCGCTCAGCTCACCGTCGCGCATCATCACGCGCCGCAGGGCTATCCCTTCGCCTTCACCAACGGAGTGCAGGGCTGCCATGTCGAACTCGATGTCGAGACGGGCTTCGTGAATATCCTCAAGCATTGGGTCGTCGAGGATTGCGGACGCATCATCAACCCGCTGCTGGTCGATGAGCAGGTCCGTGGCGGCGTGGTGCAGGGGCTGGGCGCGGCCTTCTTCGAGGAATGCCGCTACGACGAGAACGGCCAGCTGACCAACGGCTCGCTGGCCGACTACCTCGTGCCGATGGCCTGCGAGATGCCCGACATCGTCATCGCCCATATCGAGACGCCGACGGCCGATACCGCGCTGGGCGCCAAGGGCTGCGGCGAAGCTGGCACCGCCGCGGCATCCGCCGCCGCGCTCAATGCCGTCAACGACGCGATGGCGCCTTTCGGCGCCAGCATCGCGCAGATTCCGATGACGCCGACACGCCTGCTGAGGGCGCTCGGAACGATCTGAACAACGACAAGAACAAGGACCGCGGAGGAGACGATCATGACAGATAAGAGCAAGGGCCTGCCTTCACTCACGCGCCGCGCCACGCTCGCGGGCCTCGCCGCCGGCGGCGCGACGCTCGCCATGCCGGGCATCCTGCGCGCGCAGGGGGAAACCATCCGCATCGGCTTCCCGACGCCGCTGACCGGCCCCTTCGCCGCCGAGGCCAAGGATCAGGTCAAGAGCGCAGAGCTCGCGGTCAAGCTGATCAACGACAAGGGCGGCATCGCCGGCCGCAAGGTCGAGCTGCTCGTGCGCGACGACAAGCTCAATGCGGGCGAGGCGGCGACGCGCACGCTGGAACTGATCGAGAAGGACAAGGTCCACGCCATCGTCGGCGCGCTTTCCAGCGCCGTCCAGCTCGCGGTCAACGAGGTTACGCGGGCGCGGGGCATCATCTACGTTTCGATCAGCCAGTCGGACACCATCAACGAGATCAAGGATTTCAGCCGCTTCACCTTCCACGAGGCGCTGAACCCGCACATGACGACTGCGGCGGTGGCCAAGCACACCTTCAAAAAGGACTCCAAGGTCGCTTATCTCGTCGCCGATTATGCCTATGGCCACGAGATGCTGAGGGGCTTCAAGCGGGCGCAGCAGGCCATCGGCGCGACCAGCGTCGGCGAGATTCTGCACCCCTTCGGCGCGGCCGACTATTCGACCTTCATGCCGCGGCTGCGCTCGATGCGCCCCGACATCCTCTGCATCTGCAATTTCGGCCGCGACCAGGCGAATTCGGTCAAGCAGGCGGTCGATTTCGGCATGAACCGCCAGTCGAAGATCGTGGTGCCCGTGCTGCTGCACAATCAGCGGCTCGCCATCGGCCCCGAGGCCTTCGAGGGCGTGATCGGCGGCGCCAATTACTATTGGGGCCTGGAGGATACGATTCCGACGGCGAAGAGCTTCAACGACGCCTTCAAGGCCGCCAATGGCGGCGCCTACCCGACCGATTACGGCGCCTATGGCTTCAGCGGCGTCTATTCGCTGCTGCTCGCCATGGAGAAGGCGGGTGGGACCGACACCGACAAGGTGATCGCGGCGCTCGAGGTGCTGAAATACGACATCGCCAAGGGCCCGCAGCACTATCGCAAATGCGACCATCAGTCGGTGCAGTCGGTGCTGGTGCTCGAGTCGAAGAAGAAGGCCGAGATGAAGAACGAGGCCGACCTCTTCAAGGTGCTCGCCACGGAGCCCGCCTCGGAAACCATTCTGCGCAGCTGCTCGGAACTGGGCTTCCCGGCCTGAGCATCGCCGACACACGCGTCATGGAGGGTCCGTGATGGACGCCGAACTCATCGCGATGCAGCTCTTCTCGGGCGTTGCGCTCGGGGCGATCCTGATCATGGTCGCGCTCGGCCTGTCGATCATCTTCGGCATGCTGGGCGTGGTGAATTTCGCCCATGGCGCGTTGTTCATGATCGGGGCCTATGCCGGGCTCTGGGTCGCGTCGCTGACCGGCAGCTTCTGGTGGGGGCTGCTGATCGCCCCCATCGCCATCGGCGCCTTCGGGATGCTGATCGAGCGTTTCCTGATCCGCCCGCTCTACAAGCGATCGATCGACGACCCGCTGCTGCTGACCTTCGGGCTCGGCTATGTGCTGGTCGAGGCCGTCCGGATCGTGTTCGGCAGTGACGGAATCCCATTCCAGACGCCGCCGGAACTGGCCGGGGTCGCCGATCTCGGCATCGGCTTCTTCCCGATCTACCGGCTCTTCGTCGTCGCGGTCGTCGCCGTCATCCTCGTGCTGCTCTGGCTCGGGCTGGAGAAGACGAAGTTCGGGCTGATCGTGCGCGCGGGCGCCAAGGACCCGCAGATTATGCGCGTGCTCGGCGTCGATATCTCGAAGGTATGGCTTCTGGTCTTCGGGCTCGGCATCGGATTGACCGCGCTGGGCGGCGTGCTCGCCGCGCCGATGCGCAACGTCAATCCGGAGATGGGCTCGCTCGTTTTGGCGGAGGCGTTCGTCGTCACGGTCATCGGCGGCATGGGCTCGCTCGTCGGGGCCGTGGTCGCGGGGCTGCTCGTCGGCGTCGCGATCAGCATGACGGCCCTGTTCGCCCCGGAGATGGCGACGATCGTGATGTTCGCGCTGATGGCGCTCGTGCTGCTGGTGAGGCCGCATGGCCTATTCGGCAAGCCTGTGCGCGGCTGAGGAGATGACGATGACCGCTTCCGACTCCTCCGTCGCCGCCGTTATGGCCGGCCCGGCTGGTCACAGGGGCTGGCGCGCAAGGCTGGCGGCCTGGCGCGTTCCTCTCTCGGTCCTGATCTTGTGCCTGCTGCCCTGGGTGCTTCCTTCCCAGGCGCTCGCCGTGAACGTGCTGATCTACGGGCTCGTCGCGGTCGGCTACAATCTGCTGTTCGGCTATACTGGGCTGCTCTCCTTCGGCCATGCCGCCTTCTTCGGGACCGGCGCCTATGTCACGGGGATTGTGATCGGCAAGTTCGGCCTGCCCTGGTACGCGGCCGTCGCGCTGGGTGTCATCGCCGGCAGTGCGCTCGCCTTCGTCATCGGCCTGCTCTCGATCCGGACCCGCGGCATCTATTTCTCGATGGTGACGCTGGCCCTGTCGCAGCTCGTCTACTATGTCGCGCTGCAGGCCTCCTCATTGACCGGTGGCGAGAACGGCCTGCGCGGCTTCACCGTCGCCAAGATCGACCTCTTCGGCTGGACGGTCGACTTCCTCGATCCGCTGAAGAAGTACTACGTGCTCATGGTCTTCGCGGCGGCGGCCCTGTGGCTGGTCTCCCGCATTCTGAACTCGCCCTTCGGGGCGGTGATCGAGGCGATCCGTGAGAACGAGACCCGGGCGCGCGCCTGCGGCTACGATGTCGAGCGCAGCAAGCTGATCGCCTTCACCCTGTCCGGGTTGATCTGTGCGCTGGCCGGGACGCTCTCGGCCCTGCATCTGGCGATCGTGCCGCTGGACATCCTGCACTACCAGACCTCCGGAATGATCGTGATGATGACCCTGCTCGGCGGCGCTGGCAGCTTCTTCGGCCCCTTCGTCGGCGCGCTCGCCTTCCTGCTGATGGAGGACGTGGTCTCGCTCTGGACCTCGCACTGGCAGATCGTCGTCGGCAGCGTCTTCATCCTGTTCGTGCTGTTCCTGCCGAAGGGCATCTGGGGCACGGCGCTCGCCTGGAGGGCAGGTCGATGAGCGTTCCCCTGCTCGCGGTCGAGAATATCGGCCGGCGCTTCGGCGGCTTCGTCGCGCTGGAGGGCGTCACCGCGTCCTTCGAGCCGAACAAGGTCACGGCGATCATCGGGCCGAACGGGGCTGGCAAGAGCACCTTCTTCAACGTGCTCTCCGGCGTGCTGGCACCCTCGAGCGGCTCGATCCGTTTCAAAGGCAGCGACATCACTGGAACGCCGCAGCACCGCTTCGCGCATCTGGGGATCGCGCGCTCCTACCAGATCACCAACATTTTCCCGGAGCTCTCCGTCCACGAGAACGTGCGCGTGGCCGCCCAGGCCTTCCGCTCGCGCTACGACATCTGGCGGAACCGGGCCGCGATGACCGAACTCGACGACAAGGCCGATGCCGCGCTGGCCGCCGTCGGGCTGACCTCGCGGCGTGGCACGACGGCGAAGTTCCTCGCCCATGGCCAGCAGCGGGCGCTGGAGATCGCGATAGCGCTGGTCGCCGATCCCGAGCTGCTGCTGCTGGACGAGCCGACCGCCGGCATGGGGCCGGAGGAGACCAAGGACATGGTGGCCCTGCTGGAGCGGCTCGCTGCCGGGCGCACGATCCTGCTGGTCGAGCACAAGATGAAGATGATCCTCGGCCTTTCCGACCGCATCCTCGTGCTGCATCACGGCCGCCTGATCGCCGATGGCAGCCCGCAGCACATCCAGACGGACCCCGAGGTCCGCCGCGTCTATCTGGGGCAGAACCATGGCTATGCTTGAGGTCGACGGCCTGAACGCGTGGTACGGCGCGAGTCATGTCCTGCACGGCATTTCGCTGACGGTCGAGGCGGGCGAGATCGTCGCCCTCGTCGGCCGCAACGGCGCCGGCAAGACTTCGACGATCCGGTCGGTGATGGGGTTGATGCCGCGCACTGCCGGCTCGGTGCGCTTCGCCGGTGCCGAATTGCTGCCGCTGCCGGCCCATGCGCGCTTCCGGCTTGGCCTTGCCTATGTGCCCGAGGAGCGGCGGATCGTGCCCGGCCTCACCGTCCGGGAGAACCTGCAGCTCGGCCTCGTCGCGACGGACGGTTCCATCGATGAGCGTCGGGCGATCGACGAGATCGCCGAGAGCTTTCCGCGCCTCAAGGAGCGCCTCGATCAACAGGGCATCACCATGTCCGGCGGCGAGCAGCAGATGCTTGCCATCGCGCGGGCCATGATCGCGAAGCCGAGGATGATCCTGCTCGACGAGCCCTCCGAGGGCATCATGCCCGTGCTGGTCGAGGAGATGGGCGTGCTGTTCCGGCGCCTGCGCGATCAGGGCGTCACGCTGCTCCTGGTCGAGCAGAACGTCGAATGGGCGCTGAAGCTCGCCGACCGCGCCGTGATCATCGATCAGGGTGAGGTCGTCCACCGCAGCACGGCTGCCGCGCTGCTGGCCGACAAGGCCATTCAAGAACGCTACTGCGCCGTCTGACGGGCGCGCTCCGGAGGTAATCATGGACATCACCGGCGAGCATCGCATCGCGGCCCCGCGCGAGAAGGTATGGGCGGCCTTGTTCGACGTCGAGACGCTGAAGGCCTGCATTCCCGGCTGCAAGGAGCTGGAGCAGACCTCGCCGACCAGCTTCGCCGCAAAGGTGCAGCTCAAGGTCGGCCCCGTCTCGGCGACCTTTGCCGGCACGGTCGAGCTACAGGACATCGACGCGCCGAATGGCTGCCGCATCGCCGGCCAGGGCAATGGCGGCATTGCCGGCTTCGCCAAGGGCGGATCGCAGGTCACGCTGGTCGAGGAGGGCGGAGAGACGGTGCTCAGCTACGATGCCAAGGCCGAGATCGGCGGCAAGCTCGCCGCGCTCGGCGGCCGCCTCGTGCAGGCCACCTCGCGCAAACTTGCCGATCAGTTCTTCTCCGCCTTCACAGCTCGGCTGAAGGTGTAGCGGGCAATCTGGCACCCGCCTCGCGAGGAGAAGTTTCGAGGCGGCACTAGGCGAGGCAGGTTCGGAGGAGCCGCTCCGTAAATTATATCGCTATCTCAAATGCATAAGTGTTCGCAGTTTTATCCTGAATGGCGCGCCATTCGCCGCCTGAGCCCTTGAAGGGCTTTAGCTTGCAAAAAATCAACGGTTCACTTGACGCGGGCTGTCATACATTTTGGCAGGCATGAACAGAGAAATCGTGCCCTGAGCGTCGTACCTGAAAGCTGGCGGCGACACTTCAATACCGTGCGCCTGCATGGCCCGCTCGGATGCCAGCCTCCCGCCCCGGAAGTCCTCATCCCCGCCATGGCCGCGCAGAGGCCGACAAGCCACTAACAATCAAACCGGACCCCTCCACGGGGGCGGATCAGCCCCCCCCGGGGAAATCCGCGGCCTGCGCCCGATTGCATCGGCCCGCCGCGCAGGACCGCACCGAACAGCGAGGCTATGGCTAATCCCGCAAGTCCTGCCTCCGGCCGCAGAAGGGATGTGATCAGTTCATCGAGCTCCTTGCGCATCCGTTGCGTGCTGAGCGCCGTCACCTACTGATTGGCATCGAGCTGCGGTGCGGCTCTCCAGAGCATCGCCGCTCCCAGCAGGGCGGCGCCGATCGAGGCGGCAAAGACCGCGATCTTGGCGGCGGCGAAGTCGCCGGGGTCGGCAAAGGCTTGTCCGGCGATGAAGAGCGACATGGTGAAGCCGATGCCGGCGAGCGCGCTCGCGCCGGCGAGTTGCAGCCAGGAATACTCTGCCGGCTTGATCGCAATGCCGAGACGGACCGCCAGAGCCGTGGCGCCGAGCATGCCGAGCGGCTTGCCGAGCACCAGCCCGGCCACGATCGCGAGCAGCAGCATGCCTCGTCCTTCGAGGACACCGGGTGCGATGACGACGCCGGCATTGGCGAGGGCGAAGAGTGGCAGCACCAGATAGCTTGAGCGGGCGCCGGCATGACGCAGCAGGCGGTCAGCCGGTGATTCCAGGCGATCGTGGATCGCGTCGAGCGCGTGCAGTGCCGAGGTCGAGGGCCCATTCCGCAGGACCTCGGCGCCATGGGCCGCTTCCGCCAGCATGATCGAGTTGGCCTGGGCGGTGAGTGCGCCGAGATTGGCCGGTGGACGCGTCGGGATGAACAGCGCCAGCACGACGCCAGCCAGCGTCGCATGCAAGCCCCCGGCATAGACGCAGACCCATAGTGCGATGCCGATCAGCGCATAGGGACCGACGCGATAGATATGGGAGCGATTGAGGGCTGCAAGCCCGCCGGTCAGGACCAGCGCGGCCAGCAGATAGCCAAGCTGAAGCTTGCTCGAATAGAACAGCGCCACCACGATGATCGCGCCGATATCGTCGACGATGGCGGCGGCGGTGAGGAAGATGCGCAGCTCGATCGGCACCCGCGAGCCCATCATCACGATGATGGCGATGGCGAAAGCGGTGTCGGTCGCCATCGGCACGCCCCAGCCATGGGACCAGGGGCCGCCGGGGAGGACGAATATGTAGAGCGCCGCCGGCACCACCATGCCGCCGATCGCGCCTGCAATTGGCAGCGCCGCCGAGCGCCGGCCGGCCAGGTGGCCGACGGTGAACTCGCGCTTGATCTCCAGTCCGACCACCAGGAAGAAGATCGTCAACAGGCCGTCATTGACCCAGTGCTGTAGCGACATCCCGAAGCGGGCATCGCCGAAGGACAGCGCCAGCTCGCGATGCCAGAACGCGTCGAAGCCAGGCCCTAGCGGGGAATTAGTCAGTGCGATGGCGAGGATCGTTGCAAGCAGGAGCAGGATACCGGCTGAAGGGCCCCAACTGGCGAAATCGAGGGCGGCGGCCCGGAAGCGGTGGCCCAGCGTTCCCAGCATCGCATCGAGGAAGGAACTCTCGTCCCAGGGGCCGTCATAGCGCCGCTCATTGATGAAGAAGGTCGGCGTGAAGCGCACGCCGCTGGCATGGGAGCTGGCGATGTCGGCCTCGACACGCGCGGAGGCCCGCTCCGCCGCTTCGGCGCTGTGTGCGGGGTCGAGATCGGCGAGGCCGAGATCGCGGGCGACCGCCTCGAGATCCTCCTCGGTCAGCACCTGCGAGCGCGTCATCAGCTTGACATGGGCATCCCAGAATTGCTCCGCGGTCACTGCGCGCTCGACGAGGGCCGCGGCGCGCAACGCGATGTCGCTGCCGGTCAAGGGCCGATGGCGGAAGACGTAGCGCAGGCGCTCACCGAGCTGGTCGCGGACTTCGACGATGCGTTCATTGGCTGCGCGGCAATAGGGGCAGGCATAGCTGCCATATTCGACCAGCGTGATCTGCGCGCGTTCGGGGCCAAGGGTGTGATCGATCGTGTCATCGACCGAGCGGTCGAGGCGGTTGGCAATCGCAGCCTCGGACATCCCTGGGATCCTTTTCTTCGATGGCAGCCGCGTACCGTTCTCGTGCGGCCTTCCGGGCAAATCGATCCTGCCCATGGTAGCCACAGCCGGGGAGATGCGTCAGCATCGGTTTTGGCGCGCCGCTTATCGGTCGGGCTGTCGGGCGCGAAGGAGCGGTTATGACACGTCTTCTTGGAATTTCGGGCAGCCTGCGGAAGGCGTCGTTCAACTCCGGCCTGCTGCGGGCTGCGACTGAGCTGGCTCCGGATGGCGTGGCGTTACTGGCGGGCAGCATTACGGGAATCCCGCTCTACAATGGCGATGACGAACGAGAACAGGGAATACTGCCGGCGGTGCAGGCGCTGAAGCAGCAGCTTGCCGAGGCGGATGGCCTGCTGCTGTTCACGCCCGAGTACAACAATTCGCTGCCGGGCGTGTTCAAGAACGCGATCGACTGGCTGACGCGGCCGGCTTCCGACATCGGGCCGCTGTTTGGCGGCAAGCCGGTCGCAGTGCTCGGCGCTTCTCCCGGTGGCTTCGGCACGATCCTGGCGCAGGATGCGTGGTTGCCGGTGCTACGTACCCTCGGAACCCGGCCATGGTTCGAGGGGCGCTTGATGGTGTCGCGGGCGCAGAGCGTCTTCGATGCCGAGGGCAATCTGACGGATGAGACCACCCGCCAGCGCCTCGCCCAGTTCATCGCCGGTTTCGCTGCCTTTACTGCCGGGGGCTGAGAAGCCGCCCGTCAGGGCGAGTGGCGCGAGAGCCAGTTCGCAGCCAGATCGCGGTCCTGCTCGGTGAGCGCGTGCCCGGCCGGGATGACCTGCGCCTCGACATCCGCGCCGGCTTGGCGCAACGCGGTTTCGAGGGGCACGGCCAGATCGCGATAGGGGTCTTCGGCGCCAACCAGCAGCAGCAGTGAGACGCCGGTGAGCGCCGCCGCCGGTGGCGCTTCCAGCACCGCTGCCGGACGCAGGAGCATAGCGCGCTGCACAAGCTCGGGATGAAGTTGCAGGGCTGCCGCGAGCAGGTTGGCGCCATTCGAATAGCCGAGGAAGACGGTGCGCTCCGGTGCGAGGCCATAGGCTGTCCGCGCCTCCTCCATGAAGGCTGCGAGAGCTCCGGCCTCGAAGCGGATATCGTCCTGGTCGAAGGCACGTTCGGAGCGGCGCCGGAACCAGCGCGCCGTGCCTTCCTCCGTACTGCGACCGCGCAGACCGAGCAGCGTGGCCCGAGGGGCGACGCGGTGAGCGAGCGGCATCAGATCGGTTTCGTTGCCGCCGCTGCCGTGAAGCAGCACGATCACGCTGCCGTCGGCGTCGGCTGGCTGGTGGAAGCGATGCACGAAGGGCAGGTCGCGATAGATCACCCGCTCATCGCCGGGAAGGGCGAATTGCGGCAGGACGACCCGGATGTCGTCGGCTTCGCCCTGTGCATCGGGCGGGACGAAGAGCTGCGTGCCCAACGTTTCGACAGGCTCGTCGACGGTGAAGCCGGGGCCGTCCGTGGCGAATTCGATCAAGGTGCCGCCCGGTTCTCGCACATAGAGCGAGATGAAGTACTGCCGGTCGTGCAAGGCCGTCGCGCTGGAATTGAGCTTCGAGAGCTCGCGCTCGATGCCTGACAGCCGGGCGGCGTCGGGAGCCCGGACCGCGACATGGTCGGCGGTGCCTGTGCCGGGAATACCGGGCCAGAAGCCGCCGGCATCACGGATGTCGAGGCAGTCGCCGGCTTCCGAACGCAGGCGCTCGACGCCGCCTTCGCGGGCTTGACGGGCAAAGCCCGCATGGGTGGCCAGGAAGTGCACGGTCTCTTCCTGCGTCGCCGAGAGCAGCGTCACCCCACGCAGGCGATGGATTCGGTGCTCCGGCGGGATACCGTCGGAGGTCCAGCCTTCGCCGGACAAGGGAGTAGCGACCAGTTTCACGATGAAGCCGTCGGGGTCGCGCAGGCGCAGGACGGTTTCGCCGAACTCCTGTTGCGGTCCCTCCGCGGCCATGCCGAAGCGCAAGGCGCGCTCCAGCCAGAAGCCGATCGCCGTGGGAGCGACGGCGAAGGCGATCTCGCTGACCTGGCCGTGGCCGGCGCGCCCGGGCGAACCGTCTTCCCAGATCAGGAAGGTGACGAGCGAACCGGGCGAGCCTTGCGCGTCGCCGTAGAAGAGATGGAGCTGGCGGGCGTCCTCGTAGCCGCCCGTGCGCTTGACCAGGCGCAGGCCGAGGAGGCCGACATAGAAGTCGACATTCGTCTGCACCTTGCGGGTGATCAGGGTGACGTGATGCAGGCCGCTGGTCACGACAGGCCTTCCTCCGCCAGCGCCTTGCGGACATCTGCATCCGCCGCAAGCCGGTCATGCAGGCCCGCGACGCGCGGAGCATCGCGCAGGCCTTCCGGCAATTTGGCGATGGCCCAGCGCAACATGGGGAAGGCATAGGCGTCGATGATGCTGCGCCGCTCGCCGAGAATGAAGGCGCGATCCGCCAGATGTGCGTCGAGCAGGGCGAGACGCTTGCGCACCAGATTGCGGCCGGCTTCCCGGGTTGCTTCCAGCGCGGCGGGATCGGTCGCGGTGGTGTACCGGTCGGGCATGAAGAGCGGGTAGAAGGAAGGATGCAGGTCGCCGGTAAAGAAGGACGACCAGCGGTCGAGCTCGGCCTGGCCTTCGAGCGTGTCCTCGCCGCCGAGCCGGGCCTGAGGATAGCGACGCGCCAGGAAGTGCAGGATCGCGCCGGCCTGAGTCAGCGTCCAGCCATCCGCGCGCTGCAGGACAGGGACCGAGCCCGCGGGATTGACGGCGAGCAGCTCGGCCGACTGATACCTGACCCGCTTGGCTTCATAGGGCTCGCCGATCCATTCAAGGACGACATGCGGAGCCAGCGAGCAGGCGCCGGGAGCGTAGAAGAGCGTGAACATCGGGTCTCCAGGCGGGAGGCGACGAGGTGCCGGCGTAAGGTGCCGAGCCGGCAGAATAGCCAATCTAGCTATACACTGCAGACGTTGGCCACAGCCTGGCCTTGAGGCAAGGCCTGAAGGTCGATGCGAAGTTCTTCGACGATCACCGTATGGACCATGACGAGCAGGACATCCGGGTTCGCCAGGCTGCTCCCGGTCTCGAATTCGCGATCCATCTCGATGACCGGATCCTGGATCTCGTTTCCGGCGATTATGATCTCGCCGTGCGGATCGGACGCTGGCCGTTGAAATTCGCGGGGGCCGTCATGGCAGGTTTCCTGGTGTTTGATTGAAGGGGAGGGTGGAGCGCAGAGATGTTCGCGCTGCGCTCCACCCAAGGCTCAGGCCTTCTTCGCCGAGACGGTGGCGTAGCTGGTGATCAGATTGCGGTAGTCGGGGATGTGGTTCGAGAAGAGTGCACCCAATCCCTCGACATCGTTGCGCCAGTCGCGGTGCAGTTCGCAGGCGACGCCGAACCAGGTCATCAACTGCGCTCCGGCATTCGACATCCGCTGCCAGGCGGAGTGACGGGTGATTTCGTTGAAGGTGCCGGAGGCATCGGTGACGACGAAGACCTCGAAGCCTGCCTCGATCGCGGCCAGCGCCGGGAAGGCGACGCAGACCTCGGTGACGACGCCGGCGATGATGAGCTGCTTGCGCCCGGTCGCCGTCACGGCCTTGACGAAGTCCTCGTTGTCCCAGGCGTTGATCTGGCCGGGGCGCGGGATGAAGGGCGCGTCCGGGAAGGTCTGCTTGAGTTCGGGCACGAGCGGGCCGTTCGGGCCATCCTCGAAGCTGGTCGTCAGGATCGTCGGCAGCTTGAAGTATTTGGCAAGGTCGGCCAGCGCCAGGACGTTGTTCTTGAATTTGTCGGGGTCGATGTCGCGCACCAGCGACAGCAGGCCGGTCTGGTGGTCGACGAGCAGGACGGCGGCCTTGTCCTTGTCGAGGCGGGTATAGGGCTTGGTCATATGTCTTCCTCCATGGGATGAGATGTCCGGCATCGCGGCGGCGGACGGCGCCGGTGCCGGCTCTCAGGCCGGAATCGTGCTCGTGGGAATCGTGCCGAAGCGGCCGCTCTGGAAATCGGCCATGGCCTGGCGGATCTCCTCGCGGGTGTTCATGACGAAGGGGCCGTGCATCGCGACCGGTTCGTCGATTGGCTCGCCGCTGAGGACCAGCAGCGTCGCGTCGGTCTCGGCCTCGATCGTCACGCCGCCGCCTTCGCGATCAAGCAGGGCGAACTGGGCCTCGCGAGCCTTGTCGGCGCCGTTGATCAGGACATGGCCGCGCAGCACGACGATGCCGAGCATGCTGCCCCCGGGCAGCGTAAGGGCGGTCGTGCCGCCGCGGTTCAGGCGGATGTCCCAGATGTCGATCGGGGTGAAGGTCCGGGCCGGGCCGGCATGGCCTTCGTAATCGCCGGCGATGACCCGCAGCGTGCCGGCGTCATCGGGGAGTGCGACGGTCGGGATGTCCTTGTCGAGCAGAGTCTGGTAGCCGGCCGGCGCGTTCTTGTCCTTCGCCGGCAGGTTGACCCAGAGCTGCACCATCTCGAGCGTGCCGCCCGTGCGGGTGAAGGTTTCCGAGTGAAACTCCTCGTGCAGGATGCCCGAGGCGGCCGTCATCCACTGCACGTCGCCCGGGCCGATGACGCCGCCGCCGCCTGAAGAGTCGTGATGGGCGACCTCGCCCTGGTAGACGATGGTGACGGTCTCGAAGCCGCGATGGGGGTGCGTTCCGACGCCGCGGGGACGTTCCGCTGGCGAAAATTCAGCCGGCCCGGCGTAGTCGAGCAGCAGGAACGGGCTGATCGACGCGGCCCCCAATGCTGCGGGCGAAACGATCGAGCGCACCGGGAAGCCGTCGCCGACCCAATCGGTGCCGGCGCTTCCGAAGATTCCGCGAACCTTCCTCATGGCCTGTCTCCTCATGAGCGCCCCAATGGCGCCGTGTTGGTGAGGAGATTATGGTCGGGACGAAACAGGCAGTAGGCGTCAGTTTCGCGACGCACTGTCCTGAGGATGAGACAATGACGGCCATGCGGGACCTCAACGATCTGTATTTCTTTGCCCAGATCGTGGAGCATCAGGGCTTCGCGGCCGCCGCCCGCGTCCTCGGTATGCCGCGTTCGCGGCTGAGCCGACGGCTGGCGCTGCTCGAGGAGAGGCTGGGCGTGCGGCTGGTGCAGCGCTCGACCCGGCGCTTCGCCGTGACCGAGATCGGCCATGAATACTACCGCCACTGCGTGGCGATGCTGGTCGAGGCCGATGCGGCGCAGGAGGCGATCGATCGTACTCGCGCCGTGCCCCAGGGGGTCGTGCGTGTGGCCTGTCCTTCGGCGGTGCTCTATTTCCAGGTCGGTGCGATGATCGCCCGCTTCCTTGCTGCTTGCCCGAAGGTCGAGGTGCAACTGGAGAGCACAAACCGACGCGTCGACGTGATCCGCGAAGGCTTCGACATTGCGATCAGGGTGCGCTTTCCGCCGCTGGATGAGAGCGAACTCGTGATGAAGGTGCTGGCTGAAAGCGCGCAGCGGCTCGTCGCAGCGCCACGCGTATTGGAAGGGTGCACCCGTCCGCTGGCTCCGGCCGATGTCGGCGCGTTGCCGAGCCTGTCATGGGGAGGCCCGCACCAGAGCCACGAGTGGCGGCTCAAGGGGCCGGGCGATGCCGAAGCCGCCATTCGCCATCAGCCCCGTTTCGTCACGGAGGACATGGTCGCGCTGCGCCATGCCGCGCTGGAGGGAATCGGCGTCGTCCAGATGCCGACCATGGTGGTCAGCGACGACATCAGGGCCGGGCGGCTCGTGGAGGTCCTGCCGGACTGGACACCGCGGGCCGGCATCATCCACGCCGTATTCCCGTCGCGCCGAGGATTGCTGCCCTCGGTGCGCGCGTTGCTCGACTTTCTGGCTGCCGATTATGCGCGTCTCGATCAGGAGATGAGATAGCGGCGACAACCGGCAAGGCCGGCGAGCGTGATCGCTGGTGCTCACGCGCACGCGGGCTGGACAAAGCTCGCTGGCGCGCTGGGCAAGCGGCTTGAGATTGGCTTCGATCTACGCATGCCGTCCCACGAGGAAGGGGGCAGCGCCAGTCGCTCGCTGGGCGTCTCCGGCGGCTCATCGGCCGCGAAGCCCGGACCGTCGGTGGCGATCTCGAACAGATTGACGCCGGGCTCGCGAAAGTGGAGCGCGCGGAAATGGCCTGCCCCTTGAAAAGTAGTCCTCCGTGAAGTCGGCTTGTGGCGCTTCTTCGGCATCTCGGTCAGCACCAGATTCCGACTTGTGTCGGTGAAACTGGTTCTATATTGGTCTATATAGTGATCGCGGCTCATGTCAGCCACGGCAATGGGAGCGTCCGGAACGGTGCAAGGCGACGGGTTCGTTTCAGTGTCGATCGACCGCTCCGCGCCGGGTGCCGGTGAAGCCGGGCAGGGTTGGCGCGTGATCTCGCAGGCCAGCGAGAAGGGCAGCGCCGCCCATAACGAAGACATCTCCGGCGCCGCCGGCTCCTGCGCCTGGATCGTCGACGGCTCGGCGTTCTTCTCCGGCGCTGCCCGGACCACCGAAGAATCGGAAGGGGCCTGGCTCGTCCGGCGGATCGATGCGGTTCTGCGGGCGAATCCGCCTGAAGACCTGTCCTTCGCGGCCTGGGCTGCAGGACTCGAGCGGCAGCTTCAGCAGGATTATGCGGCATTGGGTGAAGGGCATCCAGAGCGCGGGGCGGGCGAGGGGCCTTCAGCCGTGCTCGGCCTCATCCGCCTGCGGCGCCACGGGGATGCCTGCCGCATCGAGGGTGCGGTGATCGGCGACGTTTCGATCCTGATCCAGGATGGCGACCGGATCGAACACTGGACCGACCCGTCGAGCAACCCGTTCGAGGCCCGGACCATCGCGGCGGCGACCGCGGACGGACACCGCCCCGGCGAGGTGATTTCCTCGGCGGCTTTGGCGCAGATCCTGCGCAACCGGCGCTCGCTCAACCGGCAGGGCGGCTACTGGGCGATCAACCCCGGATTGGGCTGGCAGGCGGGGTTGCGCCTGTTCTCGGCCGAGATCTCACCGGGGGCGATCGTGCTGCTCGCGTCCGACGGCTTCATGCGTCTCGTCGATGTCATCGCGCATCACGACGAGGCCGGGCTGATGGATGCCGTCGCGCGCGTCGGCACGGCAGGCGCCATTGCCGAGCTGCGCCGGCTCGAAAGCGCGGACCCGAAGGCGGAGCGTTACAGGCGCGTCAAGATCCATGACGATGCCACCGCGCTGCTGGTGACGCCGGGACTACGCGACAACCATATCGAAAAACCGTCATAAGACGACGAGAACAACCAGGGAGAGTGACAATGTTGGCCGGAATCCAGAGCAAATCCATCGTCAGGCGGACATTTGGAAAGTTGGCGCTGACGCTGTTCGCCGCCGCGACCGCCTTCGCAGCGCCGGTACAGGCGCAGGCGGAAGACATCACGGTGTGGAGCTGGCGTCAGGAGGACAAGGCGGCCTATGCCAAGCTGATCGCCGCCTTCCGCAAACACCACCCCGACATCAACGTGAAGTTCGAAGCCTTCGAGGCGGCGAACTACAATACCGTCCTTTCCACCGCCCTGGCTGGCGGCACCGGCCCGGATGTCGTGCAGGTGCGCGCCTATGGCACGCTCGGCGTCGGCAAGCCCGACTACCTCGTGCCGCTTGACAAGACGATGGTGCCGGAATTCGCGAACTTCCCGGCTTCGGCGATCGCGGCCGAAACGATGCGGGCCGACGGCAAGCTCTATGCCGTGCCGCTGGCATCGCAGACCATGCTGATCATCTACAACAAGGAATTGTTCGAGAAGGCCGGTGTGAAGCCGCCGAACACCTGGGACGAGCTCGTCGGCGTCTCCAAGACGCTGAAGGAGAAGGGCATCAATCCCTTCGGCAACGGCACGGCGACGGCCTGGCAGAACGAGACCATCGTCGGTGCGCTGCTGTCCTCGCAGATCGGCGCGCAGTTCGAGCAGGACGTGCTGGCCGGCAAGGCCGATTTCACCGATGCCCGCTTCGTCGGCGCGCTGACCAAGCTCAACGAGATCAAGGATTACTTCGCGCCGAACTTCTCGGGCGTCGATTATGCGGCCTCGCAGCAGCTCTTCGCTGCCGGCCGGGCCGCGATGTTTGCCGGCGGCTCCTTCGAGATCGCCAATTTCCTGCGCCAGAACCCCAAGCTGCAGCTCGGCCTCTTCCCCTCGCCCGTGGCCAAGGCCGGCGATCCGCGGCTGGTCGCGCTCTACTATGACGGCGGCTATGCCATCAACGCGGCGTCCAAGAAGCGCGAAGCGGCCCTGAAGTTCCTGCGCTTTGTCGGCACGCCGGAATTCGGCACAATGTTCTCCAACGAGCTGCAAAACATCTCGCCGATCAAGGGCGTCGCCTTCGAGAACCCGCTGCTCAAGGAGGTCGCGACGCTGAACCAGAGCGCGATGTCCTACATCATGCTGGTCAATTTCCGCTATCAGGAGCCGACCGGCTCGGTGCTGCTGCAATCGGGCGTGCAGAAGATGCTCGCCGGCAAGGCGACGCCGGCCGAGATCGGCGCCGAAATCACCAAGGGCATCGCGACCTACTACGCGCCCTTCAAGAAGTAAGCGCGACAGCGGCGGCGCTCGCCTGACACTCACGGCCGCCCGCGGCCGTGAGTGCTGGCTCCGTGCAGCCGCCGCTCGCCTCCCCGGCGCATCCCGAGGACCGAAGTCGATGCAGACGGATTACCGAAACCGCGAGAAGCGCCGGCGCGCGGCCTGGATCGCCTTCCTTATCCTGCCGCCGCTCGCGATCATGCTCACCTTCGTGGTCTGGCCGCTGCTATCGGCCTTGAGCGCGGCCTTCTATCGCTGGGACGGCATGGCGCAGGGCGAGTTCGTCGGCCTGAAGAACTTCGCCGACGTGCTGTTCGGCGATCATTTCGCGGCGCTGACCTGGCGCGCCTTCCGCCACAACCTCTTCGTCTTCTTCGCGCTGTTCGTGGTGCAGAACAGCGTCGGCTTCCTGCTCGCCTGGTTCATCTATCGCGAGCCTTTCGGCTTCCGCTTCCACCGCATCGCGATCTTCATGCCGGTGATCCTGTCGACCGTGCTGGTCGGCTTCCTGTGGAAGCTGTTCCTCGACCCGAATTTCGGGCTGGTGAACCAGCTGCTCGAGATGATCGGGCTGGGCCAACTGCGCCAGCCCTGGCTCGGCCAGGAGACGACGGCGCTGCCGGCGCTGGTGCTGGCCAATGCCTGGCACTGGATCGGCTTTCCGGCGCTGGTCTATCTCGCCGGCATGCAGCGCATCCCGCGCGAGATCCTCGAGGCCGCCAAGCTCGACGGCTGCAATGGCTGGCAGATGCTGACCCGCGTGGTCTGGCCGCTGGTGACGCCCTCGACCACGATCACGCTGACGCTGCTCTTCATCGGCGCCTTCAACTGGTTCGAGCTGCCCTACATCATGGCGGGGCTTGACGGCTCGCCCTATGGCTCGACCGACGTGCTCGGCCTGTATTTCTACCGCACCGCCTTCGGCAACCAGACCGCCGGCCTGCAGGATTTCGGGCATGGCAATGCGCTGGCCGTGCTGATGTTCATGTTCATCGCGGTTGTCGCCACGGTCATCACCCAGTATCTGCGCCGGCGGGAGGTCGCGCTGTGATGTTCCGTGCCGCCAGCAACGACCCGCTCTTTCCGCGCAGCAGCGCCGGCAGCCTGATCGCGGCCGCGCTCCTGATCGGCAATTCCGTGCTGATGCTTTACCCGATCGTCATCATGGTCTTCTCGGCCTTCAAGACGACGCCCGAGATCTTCGATGCGCCCTTCGCGGTGCCGGATTTCGCCTATGTCGAAAATTTCAAGCGCATCTGGGGCGAGACCAGCCTGCCCAGCTATTTCGTCAACTCGGTCATCATCACCGGGACATCGATCCTGCTGACGCTGCTCTTCGGCACCATGGGGGCCTACGGCCTGGCGCGCTACAGCTTCCCCGGCAATTCGGCGATCTTCATGTTCTTCCTGGCCGGGCTGATGCTGCCGCTGAAGCTCGCGGTGATCCCGCTCTTCCTGCAGATGCGCGATTTCGGACTGCTCGATACCCGCCTCGGCCTGATCCTGATCTACACGGCGATGGGCCTGCCCTCGACGATCTTCATCATGACCGGCTTCCTGCGCACGCTGCCGGTCGAGTTGGAAGAGGCCGCGCGCATCGACGGCGCCTCAGAGCCGCGCATCATGCTCTCGATCATGCTGCCGCTCTCGATCCCGCCAATGGTGATCGCCGCGATCCAGAACGCGGTCCCGACCTGGAACGACTTCTTCTTCCCGCTGGTCTTCATCCAGACCGATGCCCGCAAGACCCTGCCGCAGGGCCTCTCGGTCTTCATGGGCGAGTACACCACCGACTGGGGCATGCTCTTCGCCGGCCTCACCATCGCGGCACTGCCGCTGACGATCGTCTACATCCTGATGTCCCGCCAGTTCATCCGCGGCATGACCGCCGGTGCGGTGAAGTGACGACCCAGCCCCTGATCCCACCTCGCAGCCTCGCCGTCTCCTGCCAGGCGCGGGCCGACAATCCCTTGCACGGCCCCGCCTTTATGGCGGCGATGGCGCTGGCGGCGGAGCAAGGTGGGGCGCTGGCCCTGCGCGCCAACGGCCCGGCCGACATCGCCGCCATCCGTGCTGTCAGCCGCCTGCCGATCATCGGCATCCTCAAGCGCTGGGACGACCGCTTCCCGGTCTACATCACCCCGGATTTCGCCAGTGCCGAAGCGATTGCCGCGGCCGGCGCCGACATCATCGCGCTCGACGCGACCGCGAGGCCGCGTGACGGTGAACCGCTGGAGCGGCTGATCGGGCGTATCCGCAACGAGCTGGGCAAGCCGATCTTCGCGGATTGCGCGACGCTGGAGGATGGCGTGCGGGCCGCGGCGCTCGGCGCGAGCTACATTGCGACGACGCTCTCCGGCTATACGCCCGAGACGGAAGCACGGAAGGCGCTCGGCCCCGATATCGCACTGATCGAGGCTCTGGCCAGGGCGGTTTCCGTCCCGATCGTCGCCGAAGGACGCTTCGAACAACCGGAGCAGCTGGAGACTGCCTTCGCGGCGGGCGCGCATTCTGTCGTCGTCGGCACGGCGATCACCAACCCCCGCGAGATCACCCGCCGCTTTGCCCGCCATGCCGGCGCCTGACGCCAGCCTCGGCCTCGGCATCGAGACGGGCGGCACCGGCTCGCGCTGGTGCCTGTCCGCTCCCTCGGGCATGATTCTGGCGCGCGGCGAGATGGAACCGATGACTGGTCATGTCTTTACGCAGACCGAACGCGACAGGGTCTCAGGCATTTTCGCGCGATTGGCGAGCGAAGTGGACAACATCGGCCATCCGGCGGCGATCGTCGCCGGCGTCACCGGCCTTGGGCCGGAGAGCGTCGTCAGGGCCGTCTTTTCCACCATGCTGGGGTCGGCCTTCGGCTGCTCCGAAGCGAAAATCCTAGTCGTCGACGACATGTGGTTGGGCTATCGCGCCCGCTTCCAACCGGGCGAAGGCATCATCGTCTATTCCGGCACGGGCTCGATCGGCTACCACCTCAGCGCCGATGGAGATATCATCCGCGCCGGCGGCCGCGGCATACTGCTCGACGATGGTGGTTCTGCTGCCTGGATCGCGGCAGAGGCCTTGCGCCGGTTGCTGCGTCGCGAGGACGAAGCCCCCGGCTCCGGCTGGGACAGCGCGCTCGGCCGTTCATTGGCGCAGGCACTGGGCGAGCCCTCCTGGGACGCCGTGCGCACCCATGTCTATGGCGGTGATCGCGGAAGCCTCGGCCTGTTGGCACGCGCCGTCGCTGTGGCGGCGGAGATGGGCGATGGCGTGGCTGCCGAGATATTCACGCAAGCCGGCGGGGAATTGGCAAGGCTCGCACTCGCGTTGAAGATGCGCGTCGGGGCTAAACCGGTCGCTCTCTGCGGCCGCGCCGCGACGCTCTCACCGCTGATCGCTCAGCGCTTCCGGGCGCTCGTGACGCTGCCGGTCACATTGGATGCGACGCAAGTCGATGTGCCCGGCTGCGCGGCAGGTCTGGCTTGCGAGCTTTCTCGACCGGGTGAGAAGGGGATCTAGGTAACGCTGACAGGTGATCACAGCTGTTTAGAAGCCCCTTATTGTCATTCCGGGGCTTCGCGCAGCGAAGAACCCGGAACCCACGACTGGGCGAGCCATCGAGAGCCGGGCATTGAATGTCTCACCAGCCGTGGGTTCCGGGTTCGCGCCTGCGGCGCGCCCCGGAATGACAAGGGTGGCTCCCAATAAGTATCCAGCCATTGTCCAAACCGCCCAGGAGCAGCATGGCGACCGTCAATTTCGTCACCCATCCCGAAGTCATCGTCGATCCGCAGGTCCCGGTGCCGGATTGGGGGCTGTCAACCGTTGGCTGGACGCGCATCGAGGCCTTCTGTCAGCGGCCCGAGCTGGCTGGTGTGACCGACGTGTTTACCAGCGACGAGCGCAAGGCGATGGATTGCGCCGAGGCTTTGCAGCGCGCCCGTGGCCTGCCCTTCGCGACGCGCGAGGACCTGCGCGAGAACGATCGCTCGGCCACCGGCTATGTCGCGCCGCCCCGCTTCTGGGAGATCGTCGACCAGTTCTTCGGAGAGCCGGATACCAGCATTCTCGGCTGGGAGACGGCGCGGGATGCGCAGGCGCGGATCAAGGCCGGCGTCGCAGCTTGCATCGCGGCGCGAAGCGGCACGGGCGATCTCGTGATCTTCGCCCATGGCGGTGTCGGCACATTGCTGCTCAGCGATCTCAAGGGCGAGCCGATCTCGCGCCGGCACGGCCAGCCGATCGCCGGCGGCGGCTGCTATTTCGCCTTCGATAGGGAGAGTCGGGCCCTGCATCACGGCTGGCGTGATATCGTCCCCGAAGCGGCCGGCGCTGCCCCTTAAGTCTTCGGCCGGACTAGCGAGAGTGCCCCGGCGATCGCGTCGCTCTTCACATGCGACAGCCGCCGCCGGACATCAGGCGCGAGCCAGGCTTCCATCGCCGAGGACAGGCCGCCGATCAGGGCCACGCGCGGCACGCCGCGCTCGAACAGCGTGCGCACCATCGCGTCGATCATCGCGGCGGCGTTCTGCATGATCATGCGGGCATGGGAATCGCCGAGATCGGCATGGCGCAGCACCAGCGGCGCCAGCGTCGCGTAATCGGTGGCATGGGCCTTGTCCATCCAGGCGATGACCTCGAAGGGATCGGCCTCGAAGCGTGCCAGCACATCCCCCGTGAAGCGCGTCGCCGGCTCGCGTCCGTCATGGGCGCGCAGCGAGACGCGAATTGCCGCAAGGCCGAGATCGGCGCCACTGCCCTCGTCGCCGATTGGAAAGCCGTAGCCGCCGATCCGGACTTCCTCGCCGTTCACCCGGGCGAGCCCGATCGAGCCGGTGCCGATGATGACGATGCCGCCATCCTCGCCGGCATGCGCGCCGAGGCAGGCGGCCAGGCCGTCGCTCTCGAAGACCGTTTCCGCGAAGGGTGTCTGCCAGGCGGCGAGCGCCTCCTGCATGCCCTTGCGCCCGATGCCGGCGAGGCAGATGCCGGCATGGACCCGCGCGAAATCGGCCTCGCTCAAACCAGCCTCTGCGATGGCGCCACGCGCTGCCTGCATCACGGCGGCGAGCGAGGCTTCGAGACCGAGCCGGAGCGAGGCCGGGCCGGCGATGCCGGAGCCCAGCACCTCGCCGGCTGCGGTTTCGAGGCGGCAGCGGCAGCCGGTGCCGCCGCCATCGACCCCGAGATAGAGATCGGCTGGCGCGCTCATGCCGGAACCCGCTCGATATCGGCGCCGCAACGCTTGAGCTTGCGGTCGAGCGCCTCATAGCCACGGTCGAGATGGTATATGCGGCTGACCACGGTCTCGCCCTCGGCGACGAGCCCGGCCAACACGAGGCTGACGGAAGCGCGCAGGTCGGTCGCCATCACGGGGGCGGCCTTCAGCTTGGTGACGCCGCGCACGGTCGCGCTCGTGCCCTTCAGGGTGATGTCCGCCCCGAGCCGAACAAGTTCCGGCACATGCATGAAGCGGTTCTCGAACACCGTCTCGCGGATCAGCGAGGTGCCGTCCGCTACGCTCATCAGCGCCATGAACTGTGCCTGGAGATCGGTCGAGAAGCCGGGATAGGCCTGGGTCATGATGTCGATGCCGGTGAGCCGGCCGGGGCGCGTCACCATCAGACCGCGGTCGCTCGGCCAGAGCCGGACGCCGGCTGCCTCAAGCGCCTCGCCGACAGCGGCGAGATGCTCGAGCCGCGCGCCGACCAGTTCCAGCTCGCCGCCGGTGATCGCGGCGGCGACCGCATAGGTGCCGGCCTCGATCCGGTCTGCGACGATCTCATGGGTCGCGGGCGAGAGATTCTGCGCGCCCTGCACCAGCAGGCGGTGGCTGCCGATGCCCTCGATCCTGACGCCCATCGCGGAGAGACAGCGCGCGAGGTCGAGCACCTCCGGCTCCTTGGCGGCGTTGACGATCTCGGTCTCGCCCCGGCTAAGGCTCGCCGCCAGCAGCGCGGTCTCGGTCGCGCCGACCGAGGAGAACGGGAAGACGATCCGCGCGCCGGTCAGGCCTCGCGGCGCCTTCGCCTCGATATAGCCGCCGGCCACATTGATCTCGGCGCCGAGTGCTTCCAGAGCCTTGATATGCAGGTCGACCGGACGCGCACCGATGGCGCAACCGCCCGGCAGCGAGACACGCGCCTCGCCGAAACGCGCGATCAGCGGCCCGAGCACCAGAACGGTGGCGCGCATCTTGCGGACGGTGTCGTAGCTTGTCTCGCGCGGCCCGGCCCTGGCGGCATCGAGCGTCAGGGCATCGGCGGCCCGTCCCGAAAAGGCGACGCCATAGCCTTCGAGCAAAGTCTGCATCGTCTTGACGTCGACGACATCCGGCAGGTTGCGCAGGGTCAGCGGCTTGTCCGAGAGCAGGGCTGCCGCGAAGGCCGGCAGCGCAGCGTTCTTGGCACCGCGAATCTCGACCGTGCCGGACAGCCTCTGGCCGCCGCGGATCAGGAGTTTATCCATCAGCCCTGTCTCCGTGCCGGGATCATCGGCTTCTCATAGCGCAGGAAGCGATGCCGCGCTCCGGCGAACTCACGTTCGTAGTCACCAGCGACCTGCCAGCCGGCCCGCTCATAGAAACGCCGCGCGCCTTCATTCGCTGCGAACACTTCGAGCGATCGGGCGCCGTGCGCCTCGGCATGGGCGAGCAATGCGGCGCCGTGGCCTTGACCGGTCTCAGCGGCGAAGAGCATGGCGATATGCCCGTCCTTGACCAGCAGCACGCCGCGTATGCCGTCCGCATCGAGGACGGTCAGTTCGGCCAGCTCACGGGCAAAGCGTTCAGCAAAATGCGCCTGGTCGAAGTCGAGCGCGGCATCGCCCATGATCAGCCGGAAATGTGTGGCATAGGCTTGCGCCATCAGGGCGGCGGCCGGCGCGATATCGGCCGCGACCGCCCTGCGGATGATCATGATTGGCCCCGGAGCCGCGGATCGAGCTCGTCGCGCAGGGCGTCGCCGAGCAGGTTGAAGCCGAGCGAGAGCAGGAGGATGCCGAGCCCGGCGAAGATCGCGTTCCAGGGCGAGAGCAGCACAAAATTGCGGCCCTCCGCCAGCATCAGGCCGAGCGAGGGCGTCGGCGGCTGGGTGCCGAGCCCGAGGAAGGAGAGCGAGGCCTCGACCAGGATCGCGGCCGAAAGCAGGAGCGAGCTCTGCACCAGGATGACCGAGGCGAGATTGGGCAGGATATGGCGCAGCATGATCCGCAGGTCGGTCGCGCCGATCGAGCGGATGCCGGCGACGAAATCGCTCTCGACCAGCACCATGGCCGGTCCCCGGATCAGGCGCGCGAAGATCGGCACATAGACCACGGCGATGGCGATCGCGGCGCTTTCGGTGCGCGGGCCGAGCATGGCGATGATGCCGATCGCCAGCAGCATCACCGGGAAGGCGAAGAGGATGTCCATCGCCCGCATGACGATGCGGTCGCACCAGCCGCGATAGAAGGCGGCGAGCAGGCCGAGGCTGCCGCCGATCGCCAGCGCGAGCCCGACCGCGATGCCGCAGGCGATCAGCGCCGTGCGGTAGCCGTAGAGGATGCGCGAGAGGATATCGCGGCCGAGATGGTCGGTGCCGAGCCAATGCGCCACGCTCGGCCCCTTCATCCGGGCGACGATGTCCTGCGCCAACGGGTCATAGGGCGCGATCAGCGGCGCACCGAGCGCGAACACGATCTGCAGGACGACGAAGATGCCGGCGACGATGGCGATGCGGCGGCTCTGGCTCATGACGCGGTCCTGAGCCGAGGGTCGACCAGCGCATAGGTGAAATCGACGAGGGCGTTGACCAGCACGAAGCCGACGGTGACGACGAGGATCGTGGCCTGGACCAGCGGATAGTTGCGCTCGGCGATGGCGCCGAGGATCAGCCGGCCGAGGCCGGGAATCGAGAAGACCTGCTCGACCACGATCGCGCCGCCGAGCAGATAGCCGGTCATGATGCCGACGCTGGTGATAAAGGGGATCAGCGCGTTGCGCAGGGCATGCCGGTAGAGCACCGCCCGTTCGCCCAGCCCCTTGGCGCGGGCGGTGCGGATATAGTCCTGGCCGAGCGCATCGAGCATCGCCGTGCGCACCAGCCGCGACAGATTGGCCAGGATCGGCAGCGCCAGCGCGATCGCTGGCAGCAGCAGGCGCTGGAGATTGCCGAGCGGGTCCTGGCTGAACGGCACGTAGCCGAGCGAGGCGAAGCTCGGCGCCAGCGTCGCAACCGTCATCAGCATGACGATGCCGAGCCAGAAGGACGGGATGGTGAGCCCGGCGATGGCGCCGACGCGCAGCACAAGATCGGCCCGCCCGCCGCGCCAATGCGCCATCAGGCAGCCGACGGGGATCGCAAGCCCGGCGCCGAGCACGAGCGAGAACAGGGTGAGCTGGAGCGTCGGCCAAATCTGGGTGGCAATCTCCTGCATCACCGGGCGACCGGTCCAGATCGAGGTGCCGAAATCGCCGCGCACGGCATGGCTGAGCCAGACCCAGTATTGCTCCAGCAAGGGCCGGTCGAGCCCGAGTTCGCCGCGCATCGCGGCGATGCGCTCGGGCGTCACCTCGTTATTGGCGCCGAGCATGATCGCCACCGCGTCGCCCGGGATCAGCCGGATCATCAGGAAGACGATCACGGAGATCCCGAACAGCACGATCAGGAGGTCGAGGCTGCGCTGCAGCAGGTGACGGAGCATGCCTCGGCCTTTGTCAGGTCAGCGCAGGCTGGCGCGGCCGAGCGAGACCAGCGAGCGGTTGGCGTAGATGTCATAGCCCTGCAGGTTGCTGCGCACCGCGCTGAACAGCGTGGGATAGGCGATATGCGCCGCCGGCCCCGTGCAGCCCAGGATCTTCTGCGCGTCGCGATAGGCGGCCTGGCGCGCCGGCTTGTCCAGCGTCGCGCGACCCTTGTCGAGCAGTGTGTCGAGCTCCGGGTTGCTGTATTTGAAGACGTTGGTCGAGCCGCCGGTGCGGAAGGCGCGGTAGAAATAATCGTCAGGCTCGATGCTGCCGGCATTGGTCGAGGCGAAGAGGTCGAAATTTGAGTTGCGCCAGTCCTGCACGAACTGGCCGAGCTCGGGGTTCTTCAGCTCGACCTTGAAGCCGGCCTTGCCGAGCTGCTGCTGCACCACCTGAGCGATGTCGCGGATGTCCTGGCGCGGCAGCACCGTCATGCTGACCGTAACCGGCGTCGCGACGCCGGCCTCCTTGAGCAGTGCCTGGGCCTTGGCCGGGTCATAGGCGTAGCAGGGCAGGTCCTTCACATCGACCGCCCAGTCCTTCAGCACGGCCGGGAGCGGGGCCGCCGGCGTGCCGCTGCCGAACAGCGCGGCATCGATGATCTCCTTGCGGTTCAGCGCGTAGTTCAGCGCCTCGCGCACCTTCACGTTGTCGAAGGGGGGCTTGGACGTGTTCATGCCGATCAGCGTGTAGGCGAGCTCCGTCGTCTCCTGCATCGCGATGTTCGGCTTGCCCTTGAGCTGGAGCGCAGTCGCCGCATCGATATGCGGCAGTAGGGCGAACTGGCCGTTGCCGATGCCGACCTGACGGGTCGCCGCTTCCGGCACGAAGTTGAACTTCACCCCGGCGAGCTTGACCTCTGCGGCATTCCAGTAGCCGGCATGCTTGGCGAGGCGGATGAAGCCGTTCGGCTGCCATTCCTCGAACTTGAATGGACCGGTGCCCATGGGCGCGCGCTGCAGCGCATCCTTGTTGCCCTCGAGGCCGCGCGGCACGATGGCGATGCCGGTGAGCGAGGCGAGCAGCGGCGCCGACGGCTCCTTGAGCTTCAGCTCCAGCGTCGTCGCGTCGACGGCGGTCGCGCTCTCCATGGCGGAGAGGCGGCTGGCGAGCGGCGAGCCGACATCCTTCGACAGCACGCGGCGCAGCGACGAGGCGACGTCCTCCGCCTCCATCGGCTTGCCGTCATGGAAGGTGACGCCGGGGCGGAGCTTGAAGGTCACCGTCTTGCCGTCGGCCGAAGCGGTCCAGGACTGGGCCAGCCCCGGGATGATGTTGAGGTTCTTGTCGAGCGCGGTGAGGCCCTCATAGATCGGGCCGAGCACGATCTGGGACGAGGCGAAAGCCGTGACGATATGCGGGTCGAGGCCGGCGGGCGACGCCTCGACGGCAACCTCCAGCGTCTGGGCGGAAGCGGCGCCCGTGAGCAGCGCGAAGGCGACCGCGGCGACACTGCAGCGCAAGGTGCGGCGCAGCCCGGAACCCTGTTTCACGACACGAAGCATGACAACCCCTCCTGATGTGACGACGGCGCCTGTTCCGACGCTCGTGCGAAGCTTATCGCATATGGACCACTTGCGGACCAATCTGGACAACGCTTAACCGATCGCCTAGAGCCGGTGCAAGCCTCGAAGCAGCGACTCCGAGGGTTTACAGGGGCGAAATGACGATGCGTGACCTCGACAAGCCCATGTTGACCGCGATCGGCGTGATCAGCGGCACCTCGATGGATGCGATCGACGTCTCGATCGTCGAGAGCGACGGGCGCGAGAAGCTCAGCTTCGGCGCCGGCGCCGGCTATCCCTATCCCCCCGAAACCCGCCGCCAGTTGCAGGCGCTGGTCGCCGAGGCCGAGCGTGCGGTGACCGAGCCGCTGGTCGAGCTCGAAGCCGCCGTGACCGCGGCCCATCTCGACGCGGTCAAGCGCTTCATGACCGAGCAGGGCATCAAGCCCGAGAGCGTCGATCTCGTCGGTCTGCACGGCCAGACCGTCTATCACCGCCCCGAAATCCGCTTCACCCGGCAGCTCATCGACGGGCCGGCGGTGGCGCAGGCGCTCGGCATCCCGACCGTCGACCGCTTCCGCCATGCCGATGTCGAGGCCGGCGGCGAAGGCGCGCCCTTCGCGCCGCTCTATCATCGCGCGCTGGCTCAGGGGCTGGAGCAGCCGGTCATGGTGCTCAACCTCGGCGGCGTCGGCAATGTCACCTATATCGACGGCGATGAGGTGATCGCCTTCGATACCGGCCCGGCCAGCGCGATCCTCGACGATTTCGTCCTGCGCCGCCTCGGCAAGACCTATGACGCCGACGGCACGCTGGCGGCGAGCGGCACGGTCCGCGAGGACCTCGTCGCCGACTTCATGGTCAATCCCTATTTCGACCGGCCGGCGCCCAAGTCGCTGGACCGCAACGATTTCCACCGCCGCGCCCAGGTGGTCGAAGCGCTCTCCGATGCCGATGGTGCGGCGACGCTGGCCGCCTTCACCGTGGAGAGCGTGGTCGATGCGCTCCGGCATGTGCCGAAGGTGCCGCGGCGCTGGCTCGTCACCGGCGGCGGGCGTCTCAACGGCCATTTCATGCGTCGGCTGCACGAGCGCCTTGGCGTGCCCGTCGAACCGGTCGAGGCCGCTGGTTGGGCCGGCGACGTCATCGAGGCGCAGACCTTCGGCTATCTCGCGATCCGCTCGGTGAAGGGCTTGGCCCTCAGCCTGCCGGGCACGACCGGCGTGCCGAAGCCGCTGACCGGTGGGCGATTGAACCTGCCGGGCTAGACAGGGCAACGGTTCTGAAGCGTTTCGAGCCCCTTTTGTCATTCCGGGGCTTCGCGTAGCGAAGAACCCGGAACCCACGACTGGGTGAGCCCTTCACAACCAAGCCTGAAAGTTTCATCCGGTCGTGGGTTCCGGGTTCGCGCCTGTGGCGCGCCCCGGAATGACAAGGGCGGCTTGCAACGGCTTCGATCGACGTCGGTACCTAACGCCGGAGCAGCCAGCAGGCTCCGATGATCAGCGCGGCGCCGAGCATGGCCTGCGGCGTCGGCATCTCCGCGAAGAAGACAAGGCCGATCAGGATCGCCCAGATCAGCCCGGTATATTCGACCGCGACCAGGCGGCTCGCCTCGCCGCGGGCGAAGGCCAGCGCCAGCGCGACATGGCCGGCAAGGCCCAGCGCGCCGATCAGGATGAAGGCAGGCCAATCGGCTGACGCGATCGGCGCCCAGAACAGCGCCGCCGGAAGGGCAAGGATGGCCGCCGGGATCGCCGACTGGAACAGCGCGATCGTCAGGGGAGGATCACCGCGCTTGGCTCGCTGGCGCAGCAGCACGATGGAGAGCGCATAGGCCACGGCACAGCCGAGCACGGCGGCGATTCCGAGCGCCCGCTCCGGCGCAATCGTCGCGAAGCTGACACCGCCGGCCGTGACGATGACGCCGGCGAAGCCGAGCGCCAGCGCCAGATAGACCAGCGGTTTCGGCCGCTCGCCGAGCAGCGGGATCGCGATCAGCGCGACCAGCAGCGGCGCGATGAAGGAGATGATGAAGACCTCCGCCAACGGCAGCGCGGCGAGCCCGTAGAAGAAACCGAGCGTCGACAGCGCGACCAGGACGCCGCGCAACAGGTTGCCGGTGATGACGCCGCGGTCCGGCAATGGTGCGCGCAGGGCGAGGAAGAGCAGGGCGCCCATCACGGCGGTCACCGCGAAGCGCAGGAAGGTGAGGTGCAGGGCGCTGTAGCGCGGCGAAAGCTCCTTCACGACGCCGTCCATCACTGTGAGCAGGGCGATGCCGGTGAGGCCGAGCAGGAAGGGCGGGACGGCGGTGGTCAGGCGGGCGGCGCGCGCGGGAAGGGAAATCTGCGGTTCTGGCGGCGTCATGGCTTCCCTGTCCGCTTCCGGCTTGCTACTGGGCTAAAGTGGACTTAATTTGGTCTGGTCACAAGAGGCAGTTCATGGCGACGGAAGATGTCAGCGCACGCTTTCAGGATCTCGATGCCTGGGGCGATCTCGATATCCTGAAGGCGCTCTACGAGGGCCAGCTCGCGGCGGTCGCCGCGATCGCGACCTCCCTGCCGGCGATCGCGGAGGCGGTCGCCGCCGCCGTGCCGCGGCTCGAGGCCGGCGGGCGGCTGATCTATGCGGGAGCCGGCACCTCCGGGCGCATCGGCGTCCAGGACGGCGCCGAGCTGACCCCGACCTTCGACTGGCCGGAGGAGCGCCTGGGTTTCGCCATCGCCGGCGGCGACGAGGCGATCCTGCATGCGGTCGAGAATGCCGAGGATTCCGTCGATGATGGCACGGAGGCGATGCGCCGGGCCGGGATCGGCCCGAACGATGTCGTCATCGGGCTCGCCGCCAGCGGGCGCACGCCTTACACGCTCGCAGCGATCGGCGAAGCCAAGGCCCGCGGCGCGCTGACGCTCGGCGTCGCCAACAACCGGGGCTCGGCCCTGCTGCGCACCGCCGATCTCGGCATCCTCATCGAGACTGGCGAGGAGGTCGTCGCGGGCTCGACACGGATGAAGGCGGGCACCGCGCAGAAGATCGTGCTCAACCTGTTCTCGACCCTGCTGATGATCCGGCTGGGCCGCGTCTATCGCGGCTTGATGGTCCATATGCGGGCCACCAACGCCAAGCTCAGGCATCGCGCGGCCGAGATGGTCGACATGATCACCGGCTGCGGCATGGAGGCGGCGGCCCGGCATCTGGACCGCGCCCGTGGCGACGTCAAGCGCGCGGTGCTGCTGGCCAGCGGTGCCGATGCCGCCCTCGCCGAAACCCTGCTCGGCCATCATCGCGGCAATCTGCGGCACGCTCTCGTCGAGCTTGGTTCCGGGGCGGCGGATAAGGCCCCGACCGCATCCAAGGCGGCGCCGTGAGCGAGGCCTCTCCCGGACGTGGCTCGCGGCGTCCGCGCGAGGCCGCGACGGATGCTGCGACCGAGGCCATGCCGGCCAAGCAGCAGGCGATCCTGCAGGCGCTTGCCGGCGACGACCCGACGCCGCGCTATCTGAGGCTTGCCGGCGCGTTGGCGCGGCTGATCGAGAGCGATGTCTTCCAGCCGGGCGATGCCGTGCCCTCGGAGCGCGACCTGGCTCAGCTCACCGGTTATGCGCGGGTCACCGTACGCAATGCCATCGACGAGCTCATCCGCAGCGGCGCCCTGTCGCGCCGCCACGGCTCGGGTACCTTCGTGGCCTCGCGCATCGAGCAACCACTCTCGGTTCTGGCGAGCTTTTCGACCGATATCGAGAATCGCGGCGGCCGGCCCGGGTCGGTCTGGCTCTCACGCGAGCTGACGCGGCCGAAGCCGCAGGAATCGATGGCGCTCGGGCTCGGCCCGGGCGACGGCGTGGTGCGGCTGACGCGCGTCAGGACCGCGGATGGCGAGCCGCTGGCGATCGAATGCGCGGTCGTGCCCGCGAGCATCCTGCCCTCGCCCGATCTGGTCGAGATGTCGCTCTATGCCGCGCTCGCGCAGCGCGGCGCCGTTCCGGCCCATGGCGTGCAGCGCATCCATGCCGGCCTCGCCACGGCCGAGGAAGCCCGGCATCTCGGCGTGCCGGCCGGCAGCGCCCTGCTCAGGATCGAGCGCCGCGCGTTCCTCGCCAACGGCAAGCCGATCGAGTTCACGGTCTCCGCCTATCGCGGAGACCGCTATGATTTTGTCGCGACCCTCAAGGGTGAAGCCATGGGGCCGCAATCATGAGCCATTCCGACCGAACGATGTCGCTGATGTCGGCCGAGGTGGCGGAGATCCCGCAGGCCGCCGCTCGCCTGCTGCAGGACGGGCGGGACGCGATCGCGCAGGTCGCGGCGGCGCTCGACATGCGGCGCATCAGCCATGCGGTGGTCAGCGGCCGCGGCAGCTCCGGCCATGCCGGCACCTATCTGCGCTACCTGATCGAAACCCGCCTCGGCCTGAGCGCGGCCCCGGCCGCTCCCTCGGTCGTGACGCGCTACGGTGCTAACCCCCGCCTCGGCGAGGCGCTCTACATCCTGATCTCGCAATCCGGTCGCAGCCCGGATCTGGTCACTGCTGCCGAGCAGGCGACCGCGGCCGGGGCGCAGACCATCGCCATCGTCAACGACGCGTCCTCGCCCGCAGCGCGCGCCTGCCGCCATGTCATCCCGATCGCCGCCGGGCCCGAACTTGCTGTTGCCGCGACCAAGACGGTGGTGAACACCATGCTGGCCGGCCTGCTGCTGGTCGGCGCCCTTGCCGAGGACAAGGTTCTCACCGCTGCTGCAGAAGCTGCGCCCGAGCGGCTGGCGCAGGCGCTCGCCCTCGACTGGGCGCCCTGGGCGCAGCGCCTGTCATCCGCGCCTGCCGGCTTCGTGATCGGGCGCGGGCTCAGCCTGGGTCCGGCCCGCGAGGCGGCCCTCAAGGCGGCGGAAGTATTGGGCGTGCCGGTGCTCGCCTATAGCGCGGCCGAGGTCCTGCATGGTCCGAAGGCGGCGATCCGTGGAGAGCATCCGATCCTTGGGCTCAATGCCGGCGGCGAGGTTTCCGACAGTATCGAGGATGCCTTGGCGACGCTCGGCCGGCAGGGCAGCCCGGTCTTCTCGGGCTCCGGAGCGCAGCCGAACCTGCCCGGCCTCAGCCCAGGCGAACCGGCGCTCGATGCCATCGCGCTGCTGGTACCGGTGTATCGCGCGCTTGAAGCGGAGGCGGCCCGCCTCGGCCGCGACGTTGATCGCCCGCCCGGACTGCTGAAGGTCACGGAGACGCTGTGATGGCGGTAGCCCGGCAAGCCTGGCGCGCCAGGCACCTGTTCGATGGCGCGCAGATCCTGAGCGATCGGATCGTCGTCGCCGAGGACGGCATCGTCAGTGCGATCCTTCCGGCCGATGCCGCACCCGATTGTGCGGTCGAGGACCTGCCCGATGACGCCGTGCTGTCGCCGGGCTTCATCGATATCCAGGTCAATGGCGGCGGCGGCGTGATGCTGAACGACAGCCTGACAGTCGAGGGCGTCGCCGCGATCTGCGCAGCCCATGCCCGCTTCGGCACCCGCTTCCTGCTGCCGACGCTGATCAGCGCCAGCCGCGCCGATATCGCCCGGGCGATCGCTGCGGCGCGGGAGGCGATTGCGCAGGGCGTGCCGGGCGTCCTCGGCGTGCATCTCGAAGGCCCCTTCATCAATCCTGAGCGCAACGGCGCTCATCCGCTCGCCAATCTGCTGCGACCGGAACCCTCCGATATCGATCTGCTCGCATCGCTCGGGCCTGCCGGCGTGACGCTGGTGACGCTCGCGCCGGAACGTGTGCCGGAAGGCTTCATTCGCGCGCTGGTCGATCGTGGCGTCAGGGTCTGTGCCGGCCATAGCAACGCCACTGCCGCGGAGATGGCGCGGGCTCGCGCCGAAGGGCTCTCCGGCGTCACGCATCTGTTCAACGCCATGTCGCAGCTCGGCTCGCGCGAGCCCGGCGTGGTGGGCGCGGCGATGTCCGATCTCGGACTCGCCGCCGGCATCATTGCCGATGGCCACCATGTCGCCTGGCCCTCTTTCCAGGCAGCCTTCCGCGCTATCGGCCCACAGCGGATGATGCTGGTCACCGACGCCATGGCGACGATCGGCTCGCCGCGCGATGCCTTCGAATTGTTCGGTGAGACGATTCGCGTCAGCGAAGGGCGCCTGGTCAATGCCGAGGGCCGGTTGGCCGGAGCCCATCTCGACATGAACGCCGCGATCCTCAACGCGCATCGCCATGGCGGCGCGACCCTGGCCGAGGCGCTCGCGATGGCGAGCACTGCGCCGGCGGCCTATCTCGGCCTCTCCGGCAGCCATGGCCGGATCGCGCCGGGCCGGAAGGCGATCTTTTCCGTGCTGCGGACAGCGGCCCTCTCATCCGCTTAGTCCCACCGCGCCCCTGGCTGAATCTGCCGCGTATCTGTGGGCTGCGTTCGCGGCGCTACCGGTCGGGGTCGCTTGGCTGCGGCATTGCAGGATATTTTGCAGAGCATGAATTATCTGCAATCGATATTGACGGCAGAGGAAATTGTGATCTAGCTTGATCCTGCAAACAGTTTTGCAGGACGATCATGAGCATCCTCGAGCGGATCAAGTCGCACTCTGACAAGCTGACCGACGCCGATCGCCGGCTCGTCACGACCCTGCTCGAGAACCGGGCCGAAGCCGCCTATCTGAACGGAATCCAGCTCGCCGAACGGGCACAGGTCCATGAGGCGACGGCGACGCGGCTGGCGCAGAAGCTCGGCTACAAGGGCTATCCGGAGCTGCGCAACCAGCTCCAGCGCGAGGTTCTCGAAGGGCAGGATGCGGCCAACCGCATGCGCCGCTCGGTTGCCAAGGTCGAGGACGGGCATTTCCTCACCGACCTGATCGGCGCCGAGATCGCCGCGCTCAACGAGCTCAGCCATTGCATCTCGCAGGCCGATATCGACCAGGCGGCGGACATGATCTTCGGGGCAGGGCGCGTCTTCATCTTCGCGCAGGGCCATGCGCGCTCCGTCGCGAGCTTCCTGCAACGGCGCCTCGACCGGTTCGGCATGACGGCGATCGCCCTGTCCGGGCGCGGGCGCGATATCGCGGAACGCGTGGTCAGCCTGAGGCCCGGCGATGTCGTCCTGACGCTGGCCTTCCGCAAGCAGCCTGCAAGCTACGAGCCGCTGATGCGGCATGCGGCGCAGGTGGGAGCCGCGACGTTGCTGATCTCGGACCTTGCCGGGCCGATGATGAAACCAGAGGCGCAGCTTCTGCTGGCGGCGCCGCGCGGGCGCTCCGGCAGCGAGTTCCAGACGCCAACCATCCCCTTCGCGATCGTCAACGCCATCCTGATGACGATCGCGGGACGACACCAGGATCCGATCATGGGCCGGCTCGAGAAGCTCGCGGACCTGTTCTCCGAATTCGAATGACATAACGATAAACGGGAGGGACGGATGCAGATCCTATCGAAGCTGGCGCGGTCTCTGCTGTTGCCGGCGATGCTGCTGGCGGCAGACGGTGCGGCGGCCCAGAATCTCGACACCATGACGCGCGAGCAGCTCGTCGCCCAGGCGGTCAAGGAAGGCAGCGTGACGATCTTCTCGCTGTCGAGCCGGATCGCCCGCATCGAGAAGGCGTTCGAAAGCGCCTATCCGGGCATCGACCTGATCGGCCTCGACATGAGCTCGGTCAAGCAGATCGCGCGGCTGGAAGCCGAGCAGCAGGCGGGGGTGAATGCCGTGGACGTGCTGTATCTGGCGGATACGCCGGTGGTCTACGACAAGCTGCTCAAGGCGGGGCGGGTCCAGAACTACGTGCCGCCGCGTGTCGCGGGCGAGATCGACGCCGCGCACAAGGCGCCGCTGCTCGTGCACCGTCTCTCGACCAAGGTGCTGATGTATAACGAGGCCGCGCATCCCAACGGCTCGCCGGTCACCAATCTCTGGCAGCTCACCACCCCGCAATGGCGCGGCAAGGTGCTGATGGTCGACCCGGCGCAGCGTGGCGAACTGCTCGACCTGATGACCGAGATCGCCCTGCATCCGGACGAGATGGCGGCTGCCTACAAGGCCCAGTTCGGCAAGGACATCGCCGTCGACAAGGATTTGAAGGGGGCCGGCGAACAGTACATCCGCGCCCTGTTCAAGAACGACCTGATCCTCGTCGCCAACAGCGACCTCGTGAACAAGGCGGTCGGCGACAAGACCAGCAAGAACCCGCCTGTCGGCTTCAGCACCTATTCCGACCGGCGCGACAACAAGAAGGAAGGCTGGGCGCTGCAGGTGGCGAACGCTGTCGAGCCGGCCACCGGCATTCTGTTTCCGGCCGTACTGACGATCGCGAGCAAGGCGCCGCACCCGGCCGCCGCCCGCCTGCTGATCGACTTCATGTTCGGGGACAATTCGCCGACCGGCGGCCCCGCCTTCGAGCCGTTCAACGTTCCCGGCGACTATGCCACGCGCAAGACGATTGCTGACGATCCGGATTCCGTGCCGCTCGACAAGCTGAAGGCCTGGCGCATCGACCCGGCGCGGACGGCTGCGGCGCGGAAGCGCATCAACGACCTCATCATCTCGCTCCAGTAACGCCGACGCCGCGAGCCGGCACTCTCATGGGAGAGGCCGGCCTCGCTCCGGGAAACGCTGCCATGACCTCACTCGCGCTTGTGTCCGGGCGCGCGCCGCTGCTGCGCGCCAACCGCGTCCTGCCGCTCGTCCTCTCCGTGGTGATCGCGCTTCTGGTCGCGGCGCCGCTGGTCAAGATCCTGCTGGCGACGCTTACGCCGGATGGTCTCCAGGCCTGGGAGACCGTGCTCGCCAGCCCACTCTCGGCCAATCTCTGGTGGCGCCCGCTACTCACAACGATGCTGCTCGGCCTCGGCGTGGCGGCTGGCTGCCTGCTCGTCGGCGGTTTCCTCGCCTGGCTGGTGACGCTGACCGACCTGCCGGGGCGCGGCCTTGTCGCGACGCTCTCGACCTTGCCGTTCATGATCCCGAGCTTCGCCGGTGCATTGGCCTGGGGCACCCTGTTCCGCAACGAGCGGCTCGGCGGCTCGCCCGGCTTCTTCCAGGCGAACGGCTTCGATGTGCCGGACTGGCTGGCCTGGGGGCTGGCGCCGACCATGATCGTCCTGATCGCGCATTACTTCTCGCTCGCCTACACCATCATCGCCGCGGCGCTCAGCTCGGTCGGTGCCGACCTGATCGAGGCCGGACAGGTGGCCGGGGCGCGGCGGGGGCGCATCTTCTTCGGCATCGTCCTGCCGGTGGTGACGCCGGCCCTGATCGCCGCGGCCTCGCTGACATTCGCCGGGGCGGTGGCGAATTTCGCGGCGCCGGCCCTGCTCGGCCTGCCGGTCAGGATGCAGACTCTTTCCACCCGGCTCTTCGGCATGATCGAGACCGGCGAGACCGAGCGCGGCTTCGTGCTGGCGCTTCTGCTGATCGCCGTTTCGGCTGCGCTGCTGTTCTTTAGCGACCGGCTCGTCGCCGGCCGCAAGGCCTTCACCACCGTCACCGGGAAGGGCGGGCGCATCAAGCGCTTTCCACTCGGAGCCTGGCGCTGGCCGCTCTTCGCGGTCGCGCTCATCATCGGGCTCGCGACCTCGGTGCTGCCGGTGCTGGTGCTGGCGGCGTCGAGCCTCGCGCCGCAGGGCGGGGCGCTGTTCTCGAACTGGACGCTGCATTTCTGGATCGGGGAGGGCGGTGGCGCGCTCGCCCAGGGCCAGGCCGGCCTGTTCCGCAACCCGATGATCGTCGAGGCCTTGTGGAACACGCTCAAGCTCGGCCTGACGGTGGCGCTCACGACGATGCTGCTCGGGCTGGCGCTGGCCTATACGATCGTCCGCAACAAGGGGACCTGGCTCGCGGCCGTGCTCAGCCAGCTCGCCTTCCTGCCGCTGCTCGTTCCCAGCATCGCCTTCGCCGCGGCCTATATCGCGCTGTTCGGCGCCCCGATCGGGCCGCTGCCGTCACTTTACGGCACTTTCGCCCTGCTGGTGCTGGCCGCGACGGCGCATAACCTGCCCTACGCGGTGCAGTCGGGCCGCTCGGTCCTCGGCCAGATCTCCAACGATATCGAGGAGAGCGCCCGCCTGACCGGTGCCGGACTACTCACCCGCCTCGTCTTCATCATCTTCCCGCTGACGATCCGCGGCCTGCTCGCCGGCGCGATCCTGGTCTTCGTCAAGATGGTGCGGGACCTGTCGCTCGTCGTGCTGCTGTTCACCGCGACCTCGCCGGTGCTCAGCATGGTCGCCTATCGCTATGCGTCCGAGGGCTTCATGCAGTTCGCCAACGCGATCACGCTGGTGATCCTCGTGATCTGCCTGGCGGCTTCGCTGGCGGCGCATCTCATCCAGACCCGTGTGCAGAAGTGGAAGCAGTGATGGCGCCCGCATCGACCGCCCCGGCGCAGGACGCCATTCGTATCAGCCAATTGGTGAAGCGCTTCGGCGACGTCGCCGCCGTCAGGGACGTGAACATCTCGGTGCCGAGGGGCGCCTTCCTGGTGCTGGTCGGCCCGTCCGGCTGCGGCAAGTCCACGCTGCTGCGCATGCTCGCCGGGCTGGAAGAGCCGAGCGCGGGAGAGATCGCTTTCGTCGGCCGCACGGTGTCGAGCGGGGCGGGCGGCGTCATCGCCGATGCCGGAGAGCGCGATGCCGGACTGGTCTTCCAGAGCTATGCGCTGTGGCCGCATATGACGGTCGCCGGCAACATCGCCTGGCCCCTCAAGGTCGCGCGCTGGTCCAAGGCCGACCGGAACGCCCGTGTCGACGAGGTCCTCGCCCTGCTCGGGATCTCGGCGCTGCGCGACCGCTATCCCGCCGAGATCTCCGGCGGCCAGCAGCAACGCGTCGCGATCGCGCGGACCATCGCGCCGAAGCCGAGCATCCTGCTCTTCGACGAGCCTCTGTCGAATCTCGACGCCAAGCTGCGCATCGAGATGCGCAGCGAGTTGATGCGCATCCACCGGGCGACGGGCGCGACATCGGTCTATGTCACGCATGATCAGGTCGAGGCCATGACCATGGCCAGCCATGTCGCCGTCCTCAATCATGGCCGGGTCGAGCAGTTCGGCGCGCCGATCGACCTGCTGCGCCGGCCGACGACCACCTTCGTCGCCTCGTTCCTCGGCACGCCGCCAGCCAATCTTCTACCTGTTTCCCGTGTGCAGGACCGGTTCGTCTTCGCGGATGTGCCGCTGGCTCCGGCCGCCTTTGCCGCGGGGCATGAGCGGGTGCAACTGCTCTACCGGGCGCAGGACATCGCCGTCGGGCGGGTCGGTGACGGGCACCAGCTCGTCGGGCGTTTCGCCGAGGCGGCGCCGATCGCCGGCCAGTCGATGGTCACCGTCATGGTCGGCGACCTGCGCCTCACCGGCATGGCCGAGGGATTCTTCACCGCGACACCGGGCGACGAGGTCGGCCTGTCGTTCTCCAGCACACCCGATGCCGCCTTCACGATGGAAGGCGAAAGGATCGATCCATGAGACTTATCCTGATGCGCCATGGCGAGACGCTGTGGAATGTCGAGCAGCGGCTGCAGGGGCACGACAATTCCGAGCTCTCCGAGCGCGGCATCCGGCAGGCGCGCGAATTCGTGCCCTATGTCAGGGCTCTGCTGCCGGCGCATGTCGTCTCCTCCGATCTCGGCCGCACCCGCCAGACGGTCGGCCTCATCGGCTATCCGGATGCGCCATCCGATGCCCGCCTGCGCGAGCTCGACATGGGCGAATGGACGGGCCGCCGGAAACGCGACCTGATCGCCGAGCAGCCGGAGCGCTACCACGCCTGGCGGGCCGGCACGTTCACGCCGGACAAGGGCGAAAGCTGGGGCGATTTTCGTGCCCGGGTCGCGGCCGGAATCCGGGACTGGCTGCACAAGGCGCAGGGCGACCTGCTGGCGGTCGTGCATGGCGGCGTCATCCGTGCCGCCTGCCATGAATTCGTCGGCCTGCCGCCGTCCCGGGTGATCCCGGTGACGCCGGGGACCGCGACGATCCTGAACTTCGCCTCCGCCGACGCGCCGGCCGCGCAGCTGGAAGGCTACAATATCGGATCGGTCGCGCCGGACGTCTCCGTCGCGGATTGAGCGATTGCCTGCACGGCTCCGCCAGCTTCGGGTTGGAGCGGTGCGGTTCGTCCGGTAGCCTCGCGGAACGCGCTCGCATGAGGGCGAACGGCAAAGGTCGACCCTGATGATCCTGGTCTGCGGCGAAGCGTTGGTCGATCTGTTCGCCGAGGCCGGTACAGGCGCAGAGGTGCCTGCGCGGATCGTGGCCGGCGGCTCGCCCTTCAACGTCGCGATCGGGCTGGCCCGGCTCGGCATCGAGGTGGGCTTCCTCGGCGGCATCTCGCGCGACGGCTTCGGCACCCTGCTCGCGGATCTCCTGGCGCGCGAAGGGGTCGACGATCGCTATCTCGTCCGGACGGACCGGCTGACGACCATCTCGGTCGTGACGACCGGTAGGGACGGCCACCCCAGCTATGCCTTCCACGGCGAAGGTGCAGCGGACCGCTCGCTCACCGCTGCCGATCTGCCGGCAGCCCTGCCGGATACGGTCCGGGCGCTGACCTTCGGCTCCTACACCATGGCGGTTGAACCCGTCGGCTCCGCCTTCGCGGCGCTGGCCGAGCGGGAATGCGGCCGGCGTGTCATCAGCGTCGATCCCAATCTGCGCCCGACCGCGATCGGCGACATGTCGGGCTGGCATCGGGCAGCCGAACGCTTCTATCGCGCGGCGACCATCATCAAGGCCAGCGACGAGGATATCCGGATCGCCTGGGATGGGCAGCTCACCCTTGCGGAAGCCGCTTCCCATTGGCTCGACCTGGGAGCGCGCCTCGTCGTCGTCACGCAGGGCGAGCAGGGCGCGACCGCCTTTTCCGCCGCCGGCCCGGTGTCAGTGCCGGGCCACAGCGTCGCGGTGCAGGATACGGTCGGCGCCGGCGATACCTTCCACGCAGCGCTGCTGGCGCGGCTCGCCCATACCGGCCGGCTCAGCCCGGAGGCGATCGCGGCGCTCGATCGCGAGGCTCTCGCCGACCTGTTGGCCTATGCTGCTGCGGCCGCGGCGATCACGGTGACGCGTCGAGGCGCCGATCTCCCGACCGCGGCCGAGGTCGAGGCGTTCGGGTGGCGTTCCGGCATGGCCTGAAGACGTCGGCGCGTCAGCGTGACAGCGTGGTGGCGCGATCGAGAGCGCTCGCGAAGCCCTGGAGCGAGATGGAGAAGGGTACGGCGGCCCCGCTATCGGCGGTCGCGTTGATCTTCAGCGCGGAGCCCGTTCGCAGGGCCGCGACCATCTGTGCGTCGAAGCTGACGGCGACGATGCATCCGCTCGGCAGGCAGGTGCGGAAGCGCATCGGCTGCACCGTCAGCTTCTCGTCAATCTGAAAAGCGACGCCGGCATCCAGCGACAGCCCGAAAGGCAGGACCAGTACCCCGGCAACGGCGCTGCCGGTCAGGGCATTGAGCTCGATGGCGAGCACGCGCTGGCCGCCCTGCTGTGTCTGGACCTGATTGAGCACGCAGCGCTTCTTGCTGCCCTGCTGCGCACAGACGACACGCCAGTCCTTGTAGGTCTCGTTGAGCGAGGACGCGCCGCCGGGGAGTGTCGCCGTTGCTGCGGCGGCCTGTCCCACCGCAGGAGCCTGCGCGGCCTCGAGCCACTGCGGCGCCGGAACGTTACCCCGATCCGCGAAAATTGCGACGTCTCTCGCCCCGGCATTTGCCCGTTCCGATCCGAGCCAGGCCGCCATGCCGCCAGCGCTGGCGAGCGCTGCGAGGCCGATGGTGCGGAGGAGGCGAATCCGGCGGACGATCATGCGATCGCCTTTCGGCCGTCGGCTTGCGACGACATGCGAACCGACTCCGGAGGGCCGTCGAGCACGCGCTGCCAGGCCCGCTCCGCCTCGATCGTGAAACCGGGACCGAGGCTGCGCCGGAGCGTCCAGAGCAGCGTCTCGGCCAGGGCCCGATAGTGAGGCTCGATCAGGCGGTAAATCCTGTGGGAACGAGCGAGCTCCTGGACGATCGGCAGCAGCTCGCCGAAGTGCCGGGAATTCCCGAATATCAGCCGCAGCGTCAGGACGAGGCTTCGTTCCTGCGGCTCGATCTCCATGGCGAAGAGCCGATAGACCTCCGGATAGGATTCCAGCAGCCGATTGGCGAACATCGCATCCGCCTGCTCGGCTATCGGAAACAGCGCCACGATGTTCGTCAGGATGAGGGAGCGGGACCGATCGTTCATGCTGCCCTCAGAACCGGACATTGAAGTTGGCCTTGGCGGCATGGTCGGCGATGCCCGAGCCGAACTGGCCGCCATAGCTGACGCCGAGCGTGGCGTTCGGCGAGAGCGCATAGTCGAGCCCGGTCTCGATCAGCGCCGCATTGCGCGCGATCGGCACGCCGCCGATGCCGAAGCCATTGCCGCCGCCGGCGAAACGCAGGCTCGCAAGAGGTGTCACGTCACCGAAGGCATGGCGCCAGCCCAGCGTTCCCTTCGCGGTCAGGCTTGCGCCGCCAAGGGTCAAACGTGTGGAAGCGCGCAGGCCGAGCGTCGTGAAGGTGGCGTCGGTGGTCGCCGCAGCGCCGGTGAGGGCCGCGGCGCCTCCGGTCTCGCGGAAGCCGTCCGTGTGCAGGCTGACATAAGCCAGATTGGCGAAGGGCTCGATCCGGGTCGCGCCCAACGCGAAGCCATAGGCGAGTTCGCCGAAGAGCTGCGTGGTGCCGGCGCCGTAGTCGCCCTTCAGCCTGTCGCCAAAGCCGGGGAAGCTGACCGTCCGGTTGGTCGAAATGTCGTGCCACGTATAGGCCGCGCCAGTCCGCAGCGTGAGCGCTCCCCAGTTCGCTCCGCCATAGAGGCCGAGATGGTAGTTGTCGCTCTCCCCCGAGGATTGACGGCCCTTCACGTCGAAATCGCTGCGGCTGTAGCCGGCGACCGCGCCGAGGCGCCAGTTGCCGAACACCGGTGCGTCGGCGCCGATGAAGAAGCCGCCGGTCTTGCGCTCAAGCTTCGCCGCGTTGCCGTCGCCATCCGTGCGGCCCCATGAGCCGAAGCCCTGGCCCCAGAACGCGAAACGGTCGGTGGTGACAGGGGCTGCGACCGGCTTGCCGTTCTCATAGGTGACGGCGGAATCGCCGGCTGCGCCCGTGCTGCCGGAGGCTGCGCGCAGGCGGTCGTTGACGGCGTTGCGCAGGAAGCGGCTGTCCTCGATCAGCGCGGTGCGGGCCGAGGCGTGGATCTCGCCCGAGAGCTGGTCGAAGGCGCCGCGTGCCTGATCGGCTGACAGACTCAGCACGGCGTTGTGGACCGGGTTGCCCAGCCCGAGGTTCTCGACGCCGCCGCCGGCGGCGACCTGGTTCCAGGTCAGGCCGACATTGCGGAAGCTCGTGCCGTTGCGCGTCATGGTCAGGTAGACATTGCCGGCGTCGTAGCTGAGTGCGGGATCGAGGAAGGCGAGGTTCGAGGTCACGCCGGTAAAGGTGCCGGTGCGCCCGCCTGCCGCAGTCAGGATGGTGTATTGCGTCTGCTGGGCGTAGTTGCCGGCTCCCGCCAGCACATTGACTGCGCCGCCATTGATCGTGGCGGTGCCCGCCGCGACGACCCGGTCCGAGGCGCCCGCCGCGTCGATCTCGACCTCGTAGGTCGAGCCCGGATTGAAGGCGATGTTGCCGGCAACGTTCAACGTGCCGATCGAGTTGCCCGGCGCGACCGTGCCGGAGACGAGCGCATCGCCGACCGTGCCCGCGCCGCCGAGGCGTCCGCCTGCGTTGACGACGAGCCTGCCGCCGAGCTGCCCGTTCACAGCCAGAGCGCCGGTCTCAATCGTGGTGATGCCGGTGAAGCCGCTGGAATCGCCGGTGAAGGCGATGCTGTTGCCGGTGCCGGCGGCGATCTCGATCCGGCCGTCGCCATTGCCGCTGCTGCGGGCATTGCCGTCATAGCTGCCCGACGCGTTCTGCTCGAAGCGCATCGTCGCCCCGCTGCGGATATCGAGATTGCCGCGGAAGACCTCGGTGGTCGAGGACAGGGCGCCGCCCCAGATCGACCAGTCGAGCGTGCTGCGCCCGGTCAGCCGGAGCATGCCCGCGCCGTCCTTGATCATGACGCCGCCTTCGCCGCCGACATTGCCGGAGAAGCTGCCGTCCTGCGTCTGGTTGAAGACGACGATGCCGTTGTTGACGATGTTGTTGCGGATGCTGTTCGTGTTGCCTTCCAGCGTGCCGTTCTGGACGAAGGTGTCGCCCTGGTAGCTGTTGTTGCCGGTGAGGACGAGCCGGCCGAGGTCGGTCTTCAGCAATCCGCCGGTGCCGGTGAGGTCTGCGCCGATCCGGGCGACGAAGTTCGCGCCCTGGTTCGTGCCGTCGCCCACGCGGATGACGGTCTGTGGCGCTGCCAGCGTGATCGGGCCGCCGTCCAGGCTGTAGCCGTTCACGGCGAACTGGAGGCCGTTCACCGAGACTCCGCCCGGCGCGACCGTGACCGTGCCGGGCGCGCCCTGGAAGGCGGCATATCCGCCGCCCCAGGCGGCGTTGCCCTGGCCATTCGCATCGGTCCAGTTGGTCAGGCTGCCCCAATTGCCGGTGCCGCCGTCGACCTGGCCGTTGGCCGCGGTCTGGCTGCCGTCCCAGAATTGCCAGGCCGGGCCACCGCCCGCCCCGACCACGATGTTGACCTGGCGCGCGACGCCGGTCTGGACGGTCGCGGTCATGCCGGCCGGCTCGGCGGTGACGTCGAGCCCGTTATCGGTGAGCGTTCCGTCATAGTCGAACAGGCGGTAGACGCCCGCGCCGTAATTGCCGGTGCCGGTGATGTTCAGGCCGCCGTCCAGCGTCAGGTTTCCGCCCACGCCGAACAAGGCGCGGGTGCTGGGCGCGTCGAGCTCGACCTCGACCGTGGAGCCGTTGTTCAGGACCAGGTTGCCGTTGATGGTCAGGGTCTGGTCCGAGCGCCCGTACAAGGTGCCGCCATCGGCGATCGTGACATTGGCGTTGACGGTGCCGATGCCGGACAACCCGGCGACATTCGTCACCTGCAGCGTCTGGGCGGTGATCTCGCCATCCACCTGCAGGAGGCCGCTGTTCACATGGGCATGCGCGACGTTCGAACCGTTGCTGGCCAGGATGAGCTTGCCGGGGCCGTTTTTGTGGAAGTCCCGCGCTTCCGCCGGGTTCGCCCGGGTGATCCGCCCGCCGAGGGTTGCCGTGCCGCTCTCCACCTCGACATTGAGATCGCCCTGATCAAGCGTGATCGCATTGTTGAGCCGGACATTGTCGATGAGTGCGAGCGTCGTTCCCTGGCCGGCGATCGTCAGCCCGCCCGTGCCGAGAGCGCCAGTGATGCCCGCTCGAAGCGTCCCGGCCGCCAGCGTAGTGCCGCCGGAATAGGTGTTGGTGCCGCGCAGCGTGAGGCGGTTGTTGCCTTCCTTGCGCAGCGAGCCTGCGCCGCTGATCGGATTGCTGGAGGTGGTCGAATAGTCCGATCCTCCGTTTCCGTCGCGGCCGAGCGTCAGCTGCGCGCCATTCGCGAGCGTAACCCGGCCGGTGCCGATGATCTCGTAGATCTTCTCGGTGCCCTGGACGTTGAAGGTCGCGTTCTGGGCGACGATCAGCGACGCCGTATCGGAGATGTCGGCGCCGGCCGCGGAGGTCAGGCTGCCGCGGTTGAGGAAGATGCGGCCGGCATTGACAGTGCCGCCGAGCACGAGTTCGCCGGCGCCTTCCTTGAACAGGTCGCCCCCGTTGCCGGCGATGTCGCCGAGCAGCCGGCCGGTGCCGCTGCCGACGCTGAAGACGGCGGTGGCGCCAGCCGCCAGGTTGATGTCGTTCGCGAGCGAGATGGTGTCGTTGAGCGCCAGCGTGCTGCCCAGCCCCTCGAAGCGCAGGGCGCCGGTGCCGAGCGCATTGGAATGTGCCGCGGTCAGAAGCGTGCCCGCAGTCAGCGTCGTGCCGCCGGAATAGCTGTTGTTGCCGCCCAGCGTCTGGGTGCCGCTGCCTGCCAGGCGCAGCGCGAGGGCGTTGCTGCCGTCAGTAATCGCACCGCTGAAATCGATACCGTTCGCAATCGTCAGAACCGCCGTGCCGGGGCCGTTATTGGTGATCGCGCCGGCACTCACGCCCAGTTGACCCAGTCGATAGATGGTCTGGCTGGCGCCGCCGAGGTCGAAGATGCCGCCGGAGACGAACACATGGGTTCCGGATCGGCTGTAGAAATTTCGCGCCGTGTCGCTCCCGAAACGGACGGTGCCGCCCGCGATGCCGAGATAGCTGAAGCCAGGGCTGGCGGTCATGTTGGTCGGTGCGAAAACGATCGTACCGTTGCCGGGCAGGGTATCCCCGAGGAAGAGAAACCCGCTCGCAGGATCACCATAGGTGACGGTTCCCGCGAAGACCGCGTTGACGCCGGCGCCGGCCCGGATCGTGTCGGTCGCTCTCACGGTCACGGCGTCCGCATAAGTGCCGCTCTGGGTGTAGGTCACGGAATTGGCGCGCGCCGATGGAAGCGCCAGCGTGCTGACGGCGACGAGCGCGGTTGCCGAGAGAAGGCTCGTCCTGCGGAGAGCATGGCTGCGCACGGAGCGCTTCGAGGAAGCAGTTTTCATCATGAGCCTTTGGGAAACGCGATATGAGCGATGGCCGACCGTGGTGGCGGGCTCAGTCGGAGCTGTTGTCGAGGATCGCCTTCAGGCGCGGCGCGAGCGGGCGCACGATGTCGGCGAAGCGTGCGCCCTCAGTGCGGAACGCCAGCATGCGTGCGAATTCCGCGCGGAGCGCCTGCAGGGCTTCTGCCTTCTGAGCTGCGTTCAACGCGACGAGGCCGCTCGCGCCGGCATCCAGCTTGGCCCGTATCGCGTCGATTTCGCTCTGGGGTTCTAGGGCGGCGAGGCCGCGGAAGGTCTCGCCGACCGCGGTCTTCCAGCTCTCCGCCGTGAAGCCCGCGGCCCGGATCAGGCCGCGCCCTGCGGCATCGCGCTCGAACCAGTCGCCGACGATCTCCTCGTCATAGGCGAAGGAGCTGAAGGCGGGCTGCAGCGCGGCGATCAGTTCGGCGACCTTGGCGGCTTCCTCGCGCGTCAGGGCGGCGGCCGGATCAGCGGTGAACAGGAAGCAGGCGCAGAGCGCGGCAGACAGGAGACGGCGTTTTCCGCGGCGCGCGGAGGCGGCACCGTGCTTGCGGGCGCAGATGATCGACAGCACTCGAATTCCCTTCCAAGGCCGAGACTGAAGGCTGTCGGTACGGCCCATTCGGCAAAGCGGAGCGGCGCTTGCGCGCCATTCGATCCGGACCTTAGGAAGAGGGTGGATGGCTCGTCTGCGCGGAGAGCGAAGCGGTTTTGCAGGGAGCGAACACGGCTCCGGGTATTTTCGGGGAGCGGCAGCGCGATCCGCCGCGGCGCCGTATCGGCCGCCTTCATCCGCGCCATTCCTCGCCTTTCGGCAGCGCGGCGCGGCGACTCAGGATGTCCGCCCGGAACTCCGAAGGGGTGGCGTCGAAGCGCTTGCGGAACGCGCGGTTGAATGACGATACGTCCGAAAACCCGACGTCATAGGCGATCGCCGTGATCGTGCTGGAGGCGAGATCGCGCTCTCCAAACAAGCGGACGGCGTGTTCGAGCCTCTGCCCGCGGACGAAATCGGAGAATGTCGTTCCGGCGTTCCCGAACAGACGCTGGACATAACGCACCGTGACGCCCTGGCGCCTGGCCAGAGCGGCGATATCCAGATCGCGATCGCACAGGCGTGCGAGCACGTCCGCCTGGATGAGCCGGTAGCGGGCGGCCGCGATGCTGGTCTCGCTGCGCTCGGCCCCGCCGCGCACCGCCCCGCCAAGGACCAGGGCCGTGAGGTCATAGACGTGGCGAGCCGCCGCCTCGGCGAGCTTGAGCGAACCCGGCGGATTGCGGCGCAGCAATTCGACATAGTTCCGCAGAAGCGACAGGCCTTCCGCCGCTGCCGGGACCACGTAGCTCGCTGCGAGGTCGATGCGCGGGGCGCGGTCGGTCAGCAAGCGACGATCCAGCGAGACGAAATCGAACGCGGTGGACTGGCCGTGCCAGCACTCGTGGCAGGTGCCCTCGTTGACGAGCACGAGATCGCCCGCGCCGATCCTGATCGGTGCCTTGCCGGCGACCGAGATTTCACGCTCGTGGTCCTGGATCGTCCAGACGTAGTTCTGGCGGCCGTCCTGCAGCAGGTCGCGGGCCCGGATGCCGCGCATCGGCGTGAACCGGCCATGCGAGACGAGAAGATCGCTGGGCAGCGCCATCGCTTCGAGATCGACGCGGATATTGTCGCGGTCGGGCGGGAGCAATCGACGCCCGCTCCAGACATGCCGGGCCATGAAATCGTGCAGGAAGGCCATCCGCTCGCCGCGCGGAATCTCTTCTGTCGACAGCCGCTGCATCGCAAACGGTGCGATCGTCATGCGAGGGCTCCGGCTTCGACGAAGTAGGAGCCAGTCCCCCACCGTTCAGAGGGGGCGGACGCTATGGCGGGGCGGGATGGGCCGTCTCGGATCGCCGCGAACAGATTTTGCAGCCGGCGAACAAAGTAGAGGTTTTTCCGCGGCCGGATTGCAAAAGGCTGGCTTGAATCAGCCCTTCAGGGCGCTGGCCCTGACTTCGGAGGGCGTCGCCTCGAAGCGCCGGCGGAAGGCGCGGTTGAAGGAGGTGACGTCGGAGAAGCCGGCGTCAAAGGCGATGGTCGTGATCGTGCAGGAGGCGGAATCGTGCTCCCGTAGCATGCGAAAGGCGAGGTCCAACCTCTGGTCGCGCACGAAGTTCGAGAAGGTCGTTTCCTGCGTCTCGAACAGGCGCTGGACATAGCGCGGCGTGATGCCCTGGCGCCGGGCGACCGCTTCGATCCCGAGACCGGGATCGGGCAGCTGTTCGAGGATATCCTTGCATACGAGTTTCAATCGTGCCGCCGCAATGCTGCGGGCATTGCGCTCGGCGCCACCGCGCACGAAGCCATCGAGCATCAGGGCGGCGAGATCATAGACATGGCGCGAGGCGATCTCGCTCGCCCTGACCGATGCGGGCGGATTGCGGCGCAGCATCTCGGCATAGCCGGAGAGCAGCGACAGCGACGCCGATGCCGCCGGTATGACGTAACTCGCTTCCAGCGCCACGCGCGGTGCGAGGCTCGCGAGCAGCCGCTGATCGAGCGAGAGCACGTCGACGGACATCGGCTTGCCTTGCCAAAACTCGAAGCAGACTGCCTCGTTCAGCAGCAGGACATCGCCGGCCGAGACCTTGATCATCCTGCCGCCATCGACGGCGACCTCATGGTCCTCGTTATGGATCGTCATCAGGTAGTGCTCGCGGCCGTCCTGGAGCAGGCCACGCGTCCGCGCGCCACGCATCGGCGCATAGAGGCCGCGGCCGACGGTTAGCCCGCCCGGCAGCATCATGGCTTCCATATCGATCCGGATATTGTCCTGGTCGGCCGGGCGGAATTCCAGCCCGCCGACATGGCGCGCGACGAAATCATGGACGAAGGCCATCTGCTCCCGGCGCGGGACGTCCTCCGTCCGCAACCGCATCATCGGGAACGGGGCTGCTGTCACGGAGCTCTCCCTCGCGATGGACATGAGGTCCGCGCGGCGCGGCGGGGCCTTTGACGGTGATGGCTGGTCCTTTTACCTTTATTACAAGCCTGCAGCCGGCGCGAGCCCCCGACGCCGTTCCGGAATGAGTCGTGCCCGAGATGATGGGCACCGGCGCGATAGCGACGGAGTTCGTGCCCGGTTCACTTGAAAATGCTCTAGCCGGTGCGTGTCCAGCGCAGGAAGGCCGATAGCCGCAGCAGGCCGTTGACGATCAGAGTATAGACCACAGCCGTGTCTCCATCTCGGGAGCCCACGGTAAAGCGTGGTGCTTTTAGCGTTGTTGACGCGGCGCAAGCTGCTCCGACAAATCCCGCGACCGGATCGCTCCGATGGCTTCGAGCATTCCGGGAATATCGGCTCGGGTCAATCGCAGGGATTGCCAAGTTTTCGGGCGCTAAGAGAAGAAATCGCTGCTTCAGGCAGCCTCCGTCGCATCCTCCATTTTCAGGATCTTGAGGCCGATCTGGACCATCAGCATCTCCTCGGCGTCGTCGAGATCTATGCCGGCTTCCGTCCTGATCTTGTCGAGCCGATAGAGTACCGTCTTCGGGTGGACATCGAGGCGCCGCGAGGTTTCGAGCGCGTTGCCGCTGCTGGCGATATAGGCCTCCAGCGTCTCGACGAGGTCGGCCCGGGCCCGTGTCTTGACCGAGACCAGCCGTTTCAGTGAGGGCGGGATCATCTCCCTGAGCTCGTGCTGCGGTGCGAGCCGGCAGAGCATGCGGTAGATGCCGAGCTCGTGGAAGGCGACGATCTGCTTCTCGAAGCGCGCCCGGGTGCCGATATTGAGGGCGTCGAGCGCCTGGCGGTAGCTCCGGGGCAGGCTTTCGATGTCGGCGGCGATCTCGCCGATGCCGGCATGCAGGACGGCGCGCTCCTCGCCGCGCGACCAGAGCGTGTTCAGTTCGGCGAAGCGGCGTTCGAGCTGCGCGCGCCAGTCGCGGCCCTCGCCGGCCGGCCAGAACAGCACGACATGGCCGCCGCGGACCTGGGCATGGGCATTGTCGATGAGGTCTGCAAGAAGCTGTGCCAGCCGTTCCAGCTTCTTGCCGTCGCCCGGACCGGGAGTGAGTTGCTTCTGGGTGGCCTTGAGGCCGAGCACCACCACGGCGTGCCTGCGCTTGAGGTCCCACTGGATCAGCCCGGCACGCCGGTGCAATTCGCTGGAGGGCAGAGCGCTGCCGCCGAGCAGGTCGCCGATCAGGTCGAAGCGGAACTGCTTCTCGACCTCGATCACAGCCTGCTGCCTGAGAAAATCGAGCGCGAGCGCGTTGATCGCGCTCTCGATGGCGATCGACTGGACGTCCTCAAGCTCGCCATTCAGTTCGAGCACGGTGAGGTAGAGCCTGATCTCCTCCCCGACGCGGACCGAGAAGACGTAGCGATTGCAGGTGCGGTCGTCGGCTTCGGGCGCCGTGATGGTCTGGATGTAGTAGGGCGCGCCTTCCTGATGCCCTTCGGGCGAGGCGAGGCTCACCGAGCTGCCGGTGGTGCCGGCGAGGCATTGCAGCTTCTCGTCATAGAGCCCGACCGGATTGCCGATGAAGCTCTCCAGCGATTTCAGGATGCGGAAGGCGCCCTGGTTCGCCAGCGAGGCGCTGAGGAAATGGTCGCTGATCTCCTTGAAGCGTTCGAGCACGCCGAGCCGCTCGCTGAGGAGATGTTCGGAGATGCACAGGACGATGGTCCGGTAGAGCACGCTGCGGGGGATCTCGATGACGGGCAGGCGGTGCCTGCGCGCGGCCTCGACGATCTCCTCCGGGACCTCCTGCACGAAGAGGCCGGTCTTGACGATCAACGCACTAAGCTTGCGGGCCGCCACCTTCTCGATGAAGGCGTCGAGCGGGCGCAGGCGGTCGAGCGAATAGAAATTGGTGAGGAGGACGTCGCCGGGCTGCACCCAGTCGGTGACATCGGGCGCCTCGATGACGTTGACGCCCCGGACGGGATTGGCGAGGCCTTCTTCCCCGCAAATCAGGCGGGCCTGCTTGAACGGCGCAAATTGCAGCAGTTCGGAAATCTTGAGCTGATGGGCCATGGTCCGGGCTCCCAGGGTGGCCCGCGCCAGCGGCCACTCCGCCATGTCGATCTATGCGCTAATGGCGGGTATTCGCAAGCCAAGCCCGGTTAGGACGGTTCGATATTTATCCGATCTGGATAAAACAAGACCGGTCAATTTAGGCGGCTTGGCAATGGTTCGCCTGCCGCCGGCTCACTAGGCTCCCTTCAAAAGAAGATCGTTCGACTGCGGGGAGCCGCGCCGCTGGAGCGCGCCCGCGAGGATGGGGAAGACCGATGGATAGATCGTTTATCTGGCGAAAGGGCGACTGGGGCGGCTATTTCGGCCTGCTGGCCAACAACCTGACCAATCTGCTCACGATGATCGGCCTGCTGCTCTTCGTCGTCGGCTTCCCGAAGGAGATGGTCTATGGCCGGATCGCTCCGGCCTTCGGCCTCGCCGTCTTCGCCGCGAGCCTCTGGTACACCTATTTCGCCTACAAACTCGTCAAGGAAACCGGCCGCGCCGATGTGACCGCGCTGCCCTCCGGCCCAAGTGCGCCATCGATCTTCACGGTGACCTTCCTCGTCATCCTGCCGGTCTATCTCCAGACAAAGGATGCCGAGTTCGCGCTGCAGATCGCGCTGGTCTGGTGCTTCGTCGAGGCGATGATCCTCGTCGGCGGCTCCTTCCTGGGCGAGACCATCCGCAAGACGATCCCGCGCACGGTGCTCTTGTCCTGCCTCGCCGGTCTCGGCTTGCTGCTGCTGGCCATGAACCCGATGCTGCAATCCTTCGAGACGCCGACAGTCGCCTTCGTGGTGCTCGCCCTGATCTTCCTGAACTGGTTCGGCAAGAAGCCGATCTTCCCGAAGGTGCCGACCGGCTTCCTGCTGCTCGCTGCCGGCACGGTGCTGGCCTGGATCTTCGGCCTGCAGAGCCCGGCCGAGATCAAGAACTCGCTGAGCACTTTCGGCTTCAACCCGCCGACGCTGCACATCTCGAGCTTCATGCAGGGCCTGCCGCATGCGCTGCCCTATCTCGCCTCGGCCGTGCCGCTCGGCCTCGCCAACTACGTGTTCGACCTCGAGAACATCGAGAGCGCGCATGCCGCCGGCGATCCCTACCCGACGCGCCAGGTGATGATGGCCAACGGCCTGTCCTCGACGCTCGGCGCCATGTTCGGCAACCCGTTCCCGGTCACTGTCTATATCGGCCATGCCGGCTGGAAATCGATCGGCGCGGGTACCGGCTACACCTTCTTCACCGGCCTGACCATGTTCCTGGTCTCGCTGTTCGGGCTCGGCGCCTTCCTGCTGGCGCTGATCCCGATGGTCGCGGTGGTTCCGATCCTCGTCTATATCGGCATCGTCACAGCCAATCAGGTGGTGCGCGAGTCGCCTCGCGACGAAGTGCCGGTGATCTTCGTCACGATGTTCCCGTGGATCGCCAACTGGGCGCTGACGCTGGCCAACAACACGCTGGCAGCCGCCGGCACCGCCGCCAAGACCGTCGGCGTCGAAGCGCTCGCCAAGAAGGGCGTCTATTACCAGGGCCTCTCCAATCTCGGGAACGGCGCGCCGTTGAGCAGCATGACCTGGGGCTGCATCACGATCTTCGCGATCACCGACAAGCCGATGCGCGGTGCGGTTGCGGCACTGGTCGGCGGCTTCCTGACGCTGTTCGGCGTGATTCACGCGCCGACGGTCGGCTTCGCCCAGCCGCACGCGATGCCGCTGGTCTATGCATACTGCATGATTGCCGGCGTCTTCGTGCTCAAGCACTACCTCAACCTGCGCGAGGCGGACCGGACGATCTCCGCCGGCGAAATGAAGCCGGCCGCCCAGGCCAGCAAGGCATGAACCAGCGAGGCGAGCCTGCCCGCTGCGGATGGGCTCGCCTTGCTTTCGCTTCTTATGCCTTTCGCGGTGCCTGTCCGGGCGCCGCACCACCGATCGACAGGAAGACCCGATGAACGCCCCGTCCGCCAACCCGCCCCTGATTGCCGCCGCCGACAAGGGCGATATGGCTGCTGTCGAGCGCCTTCTCGCCGAGGGCGCCAAGGTGGACGCCAAGGACGAGACCGGCCGCACGGCGCTGATGGCGGCGACGCAGAGGAACAACCTGCCGCTGGCGCGGCGCCTGATCGCGGCCGGCAGCGACGTCAATGCCCGCGACATCACCATGCTCTCGCCCTATCTCTGCGCGGGTGCGAACGGCTTCAACGAAATCCTGAAGCTCGCCATCGCCTCGGGCGCCGATCGCAACAGCGTCAACCGCTTCGGCGGCACGCCGCTTTTGCCGTCGAGCGAGAAGGGTTTTCTGCGCACGGTGCGGGTCTGCCTGGCCGCCGGCATTCCGGTGAACCATGCAAACGATCTCGGCTGGTCGGCGCTGCTGGAGGCGGTGATCCTCGGTGACGGCGGCAGGCTCTATGGCGACGTGGTCGAGGCTCTGGTCGAGGCGGGTGCGGACCAGCACCTCAGGGATCGCGACGGCAAGTCCTCGCTGGAGCATGCGCAAGCGCTCGGTCAGGAGCGCGTCCTGAAGATCTTCCGCGGTGAAGGTGCTGCGGCCGGGCCGGGCGCAGCGTCGATCCGGCAGGCGAAGCAGGCCGAGAAGGCGGAGCGCTACGAGGAGGCGCTCGCCATCATCGAGGCCGCGCTGGCGCAGCATCCGGGCGACGCCGATCTCGGCTATTACAAAGGCTATTACCTCTACGAGCTCGGGCGCAACGAGGAGGCGATCTGCACCTTCGAGGCGGTGCTCGCTGCGACGCCCGACGCGATCGAGTTCCATTTCTACATCGCCTATGCCTGGCGGGCGATGAAGCAGCCGGAAGCGGCGCTCGCGGCCTTCGACGCGGGGATCGCGAAGAAGCCGGAGGCGCAGTTCCTGCGCTATCACAAGTCGAACTATCTGCGTGAACTTGGACGGCACGAGGCTGCCGTCGCCGCGATGGACGAGTTGCTCGTGCTCGATCCCGGCCGCTACGATTTCGCCTTCCACAAGGGCAACAGCCTGCGCTCGCTTGGCCGGCACGAAGAGGCGATCAGCGCGATCGAAGTCGCGATCGCGTCCGATCCCGGCAATCCGCTCTACCGCAACCATAAGGCGCAGTCGCTCAAGCTACTCGGCCGCGAGGCCGAGGCGCAGGTCGAGCTTGCTGCGATCGGTCAGCCTCCGGCTGCCCGCGCCAGCTAAGCCCGACAGAGGTCCTGCCCCGATGCGCGCGCATACCACGATGCAGGCAAGGTCCGGTGACGGCGCCTTCCTCGCCCGTGTGAACGGGGCAGCCTTCGCTGGCGTGGTCCACAGCGCCTTCCACCGGGCGGTCAACATCGCCTGCCTGTGTTGCGGCAAATTGCACACGCTGGTCACGGACGATCTGGATGACGGGCCGAACTCGCTGGTTGTCACCGCCGATGATTTTCTCGCCATGGGTATCTGCCAGGGCGACAGCGTCAGGGCCGGAGGTGGCAGCCTCGCCATTGCCGGCAAGGCGATGGTCACCGTTGACGGAGCGGCGGTCTGGCACACGCCCATCCCTGAAACGCATTGCGCGGCCGGCCTGTTGCGTCGTCGGCTGGCGGAAGCCGAGGCGGCGATCTGGCGCAACGGCACGCCCGGCGGCTTCATCGAGGGGATGGCCGATACCGAGGTCGCACGATTGACGACCCGGATGCTGCATGAAGGCGTGGACGGGCTCGCGCTCGCCCTGGGGTGGGGCGACACGGATGGGGCGCTGGCCCATGCTGGCCGGTTGCTCGGGCTCGGGCCGGGCCTCACGCCATCCGGTGACGATTTCCTCGTCGGGCTGCTCGCTTCCCGTGCGCTCTGCCGGCGGCCGGACGATCTCGGCAGCGATGCCTTCGCGCACGGCGTCGTGCGGCTCGCCAAGAGCGCGACCAACCCGATCGCCTATGCGGCCATCGCCAAGGCGGCGCGCGGCGAGGTCCGGGAGCGGGTCGCACGCCTCATCATCGCGCTCGGCAGCGCGGCCGCCGAGCCCTTCTCGCCGGCACTCACACAGGTTCTCGCGATCGGCTCCTCATCCGGGACCGAGATCGCTTTCGGCGTCATCCGCGGGCTGGCGTCGCTCATCGACAACGGAGAATGGGATCATGGCCATCAAGACCGCCATTAAGCGGAACACCTATTTCGACTCGGTCTCGCTGATGTCGGTGACCGGGCGGGCCAATGCGGTTGCCGGCGTCGACCAGGCGATGATCGGCATGGGCACCGCCATGAACAAAGAAGTGCTGCAGAATGTCGGCATGCTGACGCCGGAGGCGGCGGAGGCCCAGAGCGGCGATCTGATGATCGTGGTGCGCTCGGCATCGGACGAGATCGCCGAGAAGGCACTGGTCGAGATCGACGAATTGTTCAAGCAGAAGGGCGGCAACGAGAGCGGCCGCAAGATGAACTACGCGACGATCGAGTCAGCCGTCGCCCATGTGCCCGGCGCCAATCTCGCGATCATCGCGGTGGCCGGCGAGTTCGCCAGCCGCGAGGCGCGCCGCGCGCTGGAGAGCGGCCTGCATGTCATGATGTTCAGCGACAACGTCTCGATCGAGGACGAGGTCGCCCTCAAGACGCTCGCCCATGACAAGGGCCTGCTGATGATGGGGCCGGATTGCGGTACCGCCTATATCGGCGGCGTCGGGCTGTGCTTCGCCAATGCGGTGCGCGCCGGCAATATCGGCATCGTTGGCGCCTCCGGCACCGGCAGCCAGGAGGTCGCGGCCCGCATCCACGATTTCGGCGGCGGCATCACCCAGATCATCGGCACCGGCGGGCGCGACCTCAACGAGAAGGTCGGCGGCATCATGATGATCGACGGCATCAACGCGCTCGCCCGCGATCCGGCGACCGAGGTGATCGTGCTGGTCTCCAAGCCCCCGGCGAAGTCGGTGCAGGACAAGGTGTTGGCTGCGGCCGCGGCCTGCGGCAAGCCGGTCGTCGCCTGCCTGCTCGGCGGCTCGGAGGAGGCCGTCACCAAGGCCGGCCTGCAATTCGGCAAGACCACCAAGGAAGCCGCGCTCAAGGCCGTCATCCTCGGCGGCAAGAAGGAGGCGGAGATCAACAAGCGGGCGCTCAACCTGCCATTGATCGCCGAGACCCGCGCCAAGCTGAAGCCCGAGCAGCGCTATATCCGCGCGCTGCTTTGCGGCGGTACGCTCTGCGAGGAGATGATGCTGATCGCCAAGGAGAGTTACGACAACGTCTACAGCAACATCGCCAAGGACCCGGCGCGCAAGCTGAAGGACGTCTCCACCAGCATCGAGCACACCTTCATCGATTTCGGCGACGACGATTTCACCCGTGGCCGGCCGCACCCGATGATCGACCCCTCGCAGCGCCTCGCACGATTGGTGCAGGAGGCGCGCGACCCCTCGGTCGGTGTCATCGTGCTCGATTTCATCCTCGGCTACGGCGCCCATGAGGACCCGGCCGGCGTGATGATCCCCGCCCTCGTCGAGGCCAAGCAGATCGCGGCGGCCGAGGGCCGCCACCTCGAGATCCTCGGCTATGTCCTCGGCACGGATCTCGACAGCCAGTCGCTCGCCGAGCAGACGGCCAAGCTTTCGGAAGTGGGCGTCACCATCGCCAGCAGCTGCACCAATGCCGGCCTGCTGGCGCGCGGTTTCGTCTCCAAGGAGAACTGATCATGTCCAGCATCAACGACCTGTTCAGCAAGGTCAGCGTCATCAATATCGGCCTCGAAATGTTCAAGGACGATATCGAGAAGCAGGGCGGCAGCGCTGTCTATCTCGACTGGCGCCCGCCGGCGGGCGGCAAGCCCGAGCTGATCGACGCGCTCGAAGCGCTCGCACGCCCCGAGATCGCGGCGCGTATCGAGAAGGCGAACCAGGAAGCGGTCGAGCGCATCCTGAAGTCGCAGCCCGTACTGGTCGGCTTCGGTCCGGCGCTCGAAGTCGTGCCCGGCATGACCAAGACGACCATCCTGCATGCCGGCCCGCCGATCACCTGGGAGCGGATGTCCGGCCCGATGAAGGGCGCTGTCACCGGCGCGCTGGTCTTCGAGGGGCTCGCCAAGAACCTCGACGAGGCGGCTGCGCTCGCGGCCTCCGGCGAGATCACCTTCTCGCCCTGCCACGAGCATAACTGCGTGGGCTCGATGGCGGGCGTGACCTCGGCCTCGATGTTCATGCACGTCGTCAAGAACAAGACCTATGGCAACGTCGCCTACACCAATCTCAGCGAGCAGCTCTCCAAGATCCTGCGCATGGGCGCCAATGATGAGACCGTCATCGCCCGGCTGAACTGGATGCGCGACGTGCTCGGGCCGATCCTGCGCGAAGCCATGCAGATCGCTGGCGAGATCGACCTGCGCCTGCTGCTCTCGCAGGCGCTGCACATGGGCGACGAGTGCCATAACCGCAACGTGGCCGGCACGACGATCCTGATCCAGAAGCTCGCGCCCTTCATCCTGGAGACGTCGTTCACGACGGCCCAGAAGCGCGAGGTCTTCGATTTCGTCGCCAGCAGCGACTATTTCTCCGGGCCGACCTGGATGGCGATGTGCAAATGCGCGCTCGACGCCGCCCATGACGTGCCGCACTCGACCATCCTGACGACGATGTGCCGCAACGGCGTCGAGTTCGGCATCCGCATCAGCGGCGTGCCGGGGTTCACCTGGTTTACCGGCCCGGCGCAGAAGGTCATCGGCCCGATGTTCGCCGGCTACAAGCCGGAGGATTCCGGCCTCGATATCGGCGACAGCGCGATCACCGAGACCTATGGCATCGGCGGCTTCGCCATGGCGGCGGCGCCGGCCATCGTGCCGCTCGTCGGCGGCACGGTCGACGAAGCCATCGGCTTCTCGGTCCGCATGGCCGAGATCACCACGGCCGAGAACCCGAACGTCACGGTGCCCCTGCTCAACTTCAGGGGCGTGCCGACCGGCATCGACATGCGCAAGGTGCTGCAGACCGGCATCATGCCCGTCATCAACACCGCCATCGCCCATAAGGAAGCCGGCATCGGCATGATCGGCGCCGGCATCACCTATCCGCCGATGGAGGCTTTCGAGAAGGCTCTGCTCGCCTTCGCGCGCCAGGAGGGCGTCACCGACCAAAGCGTCGCGGCCTGAAGACTGCCGCGGGCCGCTCCGAGCGGCCCGCGTTCCGCACCAACGAACAATTTCAACATGCGTCGCGACCTGCCGGCCGGCGCGTGGGAGGAGGATTCATGACTTCGATCGATGCCGTTCCGGATCGCCTGATCATCGCCATCGGCGGCAACGCCATCCATCCCGAGGGCATCCGCGGCACGGCCGAGGAGCAGGAGAAGCTGGCTGCCGAGACGGGCGCCGCCCTGCTGCCATTGATGGAGCTCGGCTCGCAGCTCATCATCACCCATGGCAACGGCCCGGTCGTCGGCAAGATGCTGCTGCGCCATGCCATCGCCCGCCATCGCGTCGCGCCGATGCCGCTCGACATCTGCGTCGCCCATAGCCAGGGCGGCATCGCCTATCTCCTGACGCAGGCGCTGGAGAACGCGCTGCGCGCCAAGGGCAATCCGCGCGAGGTGACCTGCGTGCTGACCCAGGTCGAGGTCGACCCGAACGATCCGGCCTTCCAGAACCCGTCGAAGCCGATCGGCTATTTCTACACCGAGGAGGAGGCCAAGGCCCTCAGCGCCGAGATGGGCTGGCTGATGAAGGAGGATTCCGGCCGCGGCTACCGGCACGTCGTGCCCTCGCCGCTGCCGCAGCACATCGTCGATTTCGACCTCGTGCAAGCGCTGGCCGAGAAGGGCGCAGTCGTGATCGCGGGCGGCGGCGGTGGCGTGCCGGTGGTACGCCAGCCCAACGGCCAGAGCCGCGGCGTCGAGGCCGTGATCGACAAGGACCGCACCACCGCCAAGATGGCGAACCTGCTCGACATTCCCGACATGATCATCCTGACCGCCGTGCCGCGCGTCGCCGTGCATTTCGGCAAGCCGGAGCAGCGCTTCCTCGATCGCGTCAGCCTGTCCGAGATCAAGCGCCTGCATGAAGAGGGGCATTTCCCGCCCGGCAGCATGGGGCCGAAGATCGATGCGGCCGTCCAGTTCATCGAAGGCGGCGGCCGGCGCTGCATCATCGCGCGCATCGAGGATGCGGTCGCGGCGCTCCGCGGCGAGGCCGGCACGCAGATCGTTTCCGACGAAGCCTTCGCGGCGGCGGCCTGAAGCTTTTCCGGGCCTCTCGCGTCTTCAAAGAACGCGGTCATCCCGGGCGAAGCGAAGCGCAGACCCGGGATCCATGCCAGAACCTTTATCGGAAATGGTCCGGCATGGATCCCGGATCAAGTCCGGGATGACGGCGTGTTTCCGAGCGGGATGAATTGGCTTCTGTTAAATGCACTGAAAAGGGCCTCCGGGGTGACCGGCGGCCCTTTTCATGTGCGGAGGTAGGATCGGCCCGTCAGGCGATGGGCTGGGTCAGCTCGCCATGGCGGGCGACGATCCTGCCGCGCTTGACGACGGTGCGGTCGGCCGGGCGCTCGACGATGGCCTCGCAGATCGTTTCGCCAGGCAGGATCACGAAATCGGCGACGCAGCCGACATTGAGACCGTAATCGGTAATACCCATGGTCTTGGCACCCTGATAGGTGCAGACGTCGAGCGCCAGCTCCATCTCCTCGTCGCGGCGGAAATTGTTGCGCAGGCCGACCAGCGTCGCCCGCTCCAGCATGTCGCCCATGCCATAGGGGTTCCAGCTGTCACGCACACCGTCCGAGCCGCCGGCGATGACGACGCCGGCCTTGAGGCAGGCCATGACGGACGGTGCAGGCGAGGAAGCCGGCGCGGTCGTGACCAGCGCGATGCGCTCTTTTGCCAGGTCCTCCATCAGGCGCCGGACATGGTCGGCATCGGGCATGCCCAGGCAGAAGGCGTGGCTGATCGCGACCTTGCCCTGCATGCCGAGCGCGCGGGTGCGCTCGATGATCAGCTCCATCGAGAAGGCACCGACCTCGCCGCGTTCATGCAGATGGATGTCGAGCGGGCGGCCGTATGTCTCGGCGAGGCCGAAGATCGCGTCGAGATGGCCCTTGGGATCGCGATCGAGCGTGCAGGGATCGAGGCCGCCGACGACATCGGCTCCCATCGCCATCGCCTGGTCGAGCAGTTCGAGCGTGCCGGGCCGGATCAGCATGCCGGATTGCGCGAAGGCGACGATCTCGACATCGATCACGTCCTTGAGGCGCTCGCGCATGGCCATGACGCCCTCGATGCCGGCGAGGCCGACTTCCGTGTCGACATCGACATGGCTGCGAATATGGGTGGTGCCGAGCTTGACCATCTGGGCGACGAGCCGGCCGGATTGGCGATTGGCATCGATGCCGAACTCACGGCGGTTGCGGCGCTCGGTCTCGATCTTGTCGATCAGGGCGGGGCCGGCGGTGTGCTTGTGCCAGCCCATGCCCCAGAAGCTCTTGTCGAGATGGGTGTGGGCCTCGACGAGGCCGGGGATCATCAGGCGGCCGCCGGCATCGAAACTCGCGTCGCCTCCGGTCGCACCGGCACCGATCGCCGCGATGCGCCCGTCACGGATCAGCACGTCGGTCGCTGTGCCGCCGGCCGGGCGGACATTCCGGATCAAGAGGGTATCGGACACGAGGCATCTCCTTCTTCCAGACCGGCGCATGCCGGCTTCTCAACGTCGATGATGGCTTTGGCCGGCCGGATCATAGGACCAGCTTGCCGCAGCCGTCGGCATAAAAGGCGCCCCGCCGGTGTCGCGCGGGGGGCGAGGTATCCACGAGAGTGGGGCGTACCGAGCTTGGCTCCCGTGGAGGCGTTCAGGACTTACACCCGCTTGCGCAGGCGCGGATCGAGGGCATCGCGCAGGCCGTCGCCGAGCATGTTGATGGCGAGCACGGTGATCGAGAGGAACAGCGCGGGGAAGAAGATGATGTAGGGCTTGATCTGCCAGAGCGCCCGCCCCTCGGCCATGATGTTGCCCCAGGACGGCGTGCTTGGCGGCACGCCGGCCCCGATGAAGGAGAGGGCAGCTTCCGCCAGGATCGCCACCGCGCAGATATAGGTCGCCTGGACCGCGATCGGCGCGAAGGTGTTGGGCAGGATGTGGCGGAAGACGATCCAGGGCACGCTGGCGCCGCAGGAGCGGGCGGCCTCGACATAGGGCTCCTCGCGCAGGAAGAGCACGACGCCGCGGATCAGGCGCACGACGCGGGGCGTCTCGGCGATGGTGACGGCGAGGATGACGTTCCAGATCGAGGCGCGGTTGAGCGCGATCAGCGCGATGGCAAGCAGGATCGAGGGGATCGCCATCAGCCCGTCCATCACCCGCATGACGAAGGCGTCGAAGCGGGGCAGGAAGCCGGCGAAGACGCCGATCAGCACGCCGAGAATGGTCGCGCCGATCGCCACCGAGAAGCCGACGATGAGCGAGACGCGGGTGCCGTAGAGCACGCGGGAATAGAGATCGCGGCCGAGCATGTCGGTGCCGAACCAGAACGTGGCCGAGGGCACCTTGGCGCGGTCGAAGGCCGAGATCGCCGTCGGGTCACGCGTGCCGAGCCAGGGGGCGAGCAGCGCGACCAGGATGAGGAGCACGAGCACGGCGGCGCCGCAGGCGATGCTCGGATTGCGGGCAAGCTGCCCGAGCCGGCTCTGCCGGCCGCCACGCGGCGCGGCGTCGGAGGTGATGGCGGTCAATAGCGGATCCTCGGATCGAAGACGGTGTAGAGCATGTCGACCAGCAGGTTCACGAGCACGTACATGAAGCTGAACAGCAGGATGACGCCCTGGATGACGGGGTAGTCGCGGCGCAGGATGGCATCGACGGTGAGGCGTCCGAGGCCTGGAATGGCGAAGACCGTCTCGGTGACGATTGCGCCGCCGATCAGCAGGGCGACGCCGCTGCCTATGGTGGTGATGATCGGCACCGAGCAGTTCTTCAGCGCGTGCTTGAACAGGATCTTGCGCTCCTCGGCGCCCTTGGCGCGGGCGGTGCGGACATAGTCGTGGGCCAGCACCTCCAGCATGGTGGCGCGGGTGATGCGGGCGAGCAGGCCGATATAGACGCTGCCGAGCGCGACCGCCGGCAGGATCAGGCTGCGCACCGCCGGCCAGAGGCCGTTCGACATCGGCACATAGCCCTGTACCGGCAGCCAGCGCAGCTGCAGGCCGAAGACGAAGGCGAGTAGGTAACCGACGACGAAGGAGGGAACCGAGAAGCTCAGCACGGCGAAGACCATGACCGCACGGTCGCTCGTCGTGTTGTGCTTCCAGGCGGCGATCACGCCGATCGGCAGCGCCAGCGTCACCGAGACGACGAGCGTCATCAGCATCAGCAGATAGGTTGGCTCCAGGCGCTGGACGATCATCGCTGCGACCGGCTGGTTGGTGAAGAGCGAGAGGCCGAGATCGCCATGGAGCAGGCTCCAGACCCAGTTCCCGAAGCGGATCGGGAACGGGTCGTCGAGCTTGAGCGCGATGCGGATGCGGGCGATATCGGCCGCCGTCGCCTGGTCCCCGGCCATGATCGCGGCGGGATCACCCGGCGCGAGATAGAGCAGGCCGAAGACGAACAGGGCGACGAAGGCCATGACCGGCAGCGCTGCAAGCAGCCGGCGCGCGATATGGGAGAGCATGGGGCTTGTCTCAGCCCTTGGCGGTCATCGTGAAGAAGAGCGGCCGCTGGAGCTGGATATCCGTCACGTTGCTCCTGTAGCCGCTGACGGTCGCGAAGCCGCCGAGCGGGATATAGGGCACATCGATCAGCGCCTGCTTCTGGATCTCCTCGCAGAGCTTCTTCTGTGTGGCGACGTCGGGCGCATCGAGCCATTGCTGGCGCAGTTCTTCCAGGCGGGGCGCCGTCGGCCAGCCGACCCAGGCATCGTTGCCGTTGCCGCGCAGGCCGACATGCCCGACCGGGTTGAAGTTGCTCATGCCTGAGAGAGCGGTGAGGAAAACGTTCCAGCCGCCCTTGTCCGCGGGCTCCTTGCTGAGGCGGCGCTGCATCAGCGTGCCCCAGTCCATCGCCTGGATGTCAACGTTGAGGCCGACCTTCTTCAGCGTGTCGGCGGCGAGCAAGGTGCAGGGATGCGTCCAGGGATAGTCGACGGGATCGAGCACCACGACGCGCTCGCCGTTGTAGCCGGCAGCCTTGATCTCCTCGGCCGCCTTCTTGACGTCGCGCGGGCTGGTGAAGGCCTCCAGGCCGACCGTCGTCGTCATCGGCGAATCCGGGCTGAAGAAGCCGACGCCGGACTGCCAGAACGCCGCGTTCTCCTCGCCGAAGGTGCCGGACATGATCGCACGCTGGTCGAAGGCCTTGAGCAGCGCGCGCCGGATCGCCGGGTTGTTGAAGGGCGGTTGCAGGTGGTTGAAGCGCATCACCGCGAAATTCGGCGTCGAGCGCGGCATCAGTTTGATGCTGGGATCGGCCTTGAGCACGGGCAGGAAATCGGCGCCGACCATTTCGATCATGTCGATCTCGCCGGCCTGGAGGGCGGCGGCGGCGGTTGAGGCGTCAGGGATGATGTTCCAGACGATCCGCTCGAAATGGGCGATCTTGGGGCCGGCTGTATAGCTCGGGGCGAAGCTGTCGCTGCGCGGCTTGTAGCCGGCGAATTTCTCGAAGACGGCTTTCGAGCCGGAGACCCATTGTTCCTTCGCGAAGCGATAGGGGCCGGAGCCGATGCTCTCGCGGATCTGCTCGGTCGGAGAGGTCATGGCGATGCGCTCCGGCATGATCGCCGGCATGTTCGAGCCGCTGGTGGCGAGCGTCATCGGTAGCAGCGGGAAGGGCTTCTTGAGCTTGAACTGGAGCGTGCGGTCGTCGAGTGCGGTCATCGTGTCGACCACGCCGAGGAGCGCCGCGCCCATGAAGTCGCGCTTGCCCCAGCGGTTGATGCTGGCGACGCAATCCTTGGCGAGGACCGGCTTGCCGTCATGGAACTGCAGGCCGTCGCGCAGCTTGATCGTCCATTGCAGCTTATCGTCCGAGACGGTGTGGCCCTCGGCCATCTGCGGGTGGACATTGTAGTCCTTGTCGAAGCCGTAGAGCGTGTCGAACACCAGATGGCCGTAGACTTGGACGATGGTCGAGGTGCTCCAGACCGGATCGAGGATGTTGAGGTCCGCCTCGGGAATGTAGCGGAGTTCCTTCTTGCCGGCGGCATGGGCCGGCGCAGTAAAGAACGGAGCCAGCTGCGTAAAGACAGCCGACTGCGCGGCGAATTTTAGGAAATCGCGCCTATTCATGTTTCGTCCCTGGTGTTGCCGGGGAGGTTGGTTTGACTTCGATTGGGATCGAGAAGCTGCACGCCAGCAGGTTCGACTGCCGACGTCATAGGCATCGTCGAAAGGCGTCGAAGTATTGTGCCCCGGAGTTGTTATATTGTTTGGCGGTATGATGGGGCCGCGGTGCGGATTTTCAAATTAAATCGTCCAATTATTATCATGCAGGAATCGAATGAAGCCGTGCGCGGTAACCGCCGTTGTCATTCCGGGTTCACGCCTTCGGCGCGCCCCGGAATGACAAGGGTGTGGCTTGAACCGGCTGTAGCCAAATATCGATAGCGCCTAGAACGTCGGTGGCGTGCAGGCGCTGACGATCTCGCAGGGAACCGGGCCGACGCAGCGGAAACGGTGCGGGCGGTTGCTCTCGAAATAATAGGCGTCGCCGGGGCCGAGGATGCGTCGCTCCTCGCCGACGGTGAGTTCCATACGGCCACTGATGACGACGCCGCCTTCCTCGCCCTCATGGGTCAGCATCACGCGGCCGGTATCGGCGCCGGGCTCGTAGCGCTCCTTGATGATCTGGAGCGCGCGGCCGAACAGGTTCTCGCCGACCTGGCGGAAGGAGATGCCGCCCTTGCCGATCTCGACCAGTTCCTGCGCCTGATAGAACACCTGCCGTGGCTTTTCCGGCTCGAAGGCGAAGAACTCGGACAGACTGATCGGAATGCCGTCGAGAATGCGCTTGAGCACGCCGACCGAGGGATTCACCTCGTTCGCCTCGATCAGCGAGATCGAGGAATTGGTCACGCCGGCCTGCTTGGCGAGCGCCCTTTGCGACAGGCCGCGCTGCATCCGGACATATCTGAGCCGGGCTCCGACATCGATATTCATCGCGGCCTGTTCCTGCTGTTCTCGATCTTGAACGATTTTCAGATCAGACCAATTTTTTCAACGGATTATGGCGATGCTGAAACAGACTTGTTGCGTTGATAAAAACATGAGCACTGACGAGCCACACAGGGAGGCCGTCATGACCGTCAACACCAAGCCGTCCGCGCTGCAGAATGCCCGTTCGCTCGACGCCTTCTGGATGCCTTTCACCGCGAACCGCCAGTTCAAGCAGGCACCGCGCCTGCTCGCCAGCGCCAGCGGCATGCATTACGCCACCGAGGACGGCCGCAAGGTGATGGATGGCACGGCCGGGCTTTGGTGCTGCAATGCCGGGCATGGTCGGCGGCAGATCAGCGAGGCCGTCTCGCACCAGATCGCCGAGCTCGATTTCGCACCGGCCTTCCAGATGGGCCACCCCATCGTGTTCGATTTCGCAGAGCGGCTTGCCGCCATCGCGCCGGGGGAGGGCGCGAACAAGCTCGACCGCGTCTTCTTCACCGGCTCGGGTTCGGAATCGGTCGATACAGCGCTCAAGATCGCGGTGGCCTATCAGCGCGCCATCGGCCAGGGCACGCGGACCCGCCTGATCGGGCGGGAGCGTGGCTATCACGGTGTCGGCTTCGGCGGCATCTCGGTCGGCGGCCTCGTCAACAATCGCCGCGTCTTCCCGCAGCTGCCGGGCACCGACCATCTGCGCCACACCCATGATCCCGCCCGCAACGCCTTCACCCGCGGCCTGCCGGAGCATGGCGCCGAGCTTGCCGACGATCTCGAGCGGCTGGTCGCGCTGCATGGCGCGGAGACGATCGCGGCCGTGATCGTCGAGCCGATGGCAGGCTCCACCGGCGTGCTGCTGCCGCCGAAGGGCTATCTGCAGCGCCTGCGCGAGATCGCGACCAAGCACGGCATCCTCTTGATCTTCGACGAGGTCATCACCGGCTTCGGCCGTCTCGGCACGCCTTTCGCCGCCGATTATTTCGGGGTGATGCCGGACCTGATGACCACCGCCAAGGGCCTGACCAACGGCGCGGTGCCAATGGGCGCGGTCTTCGCCAGCCGCAAGGTGCATGACGGCCTGATGACCGGGCCGGAGGGGATGATCGAGCTGTTCCACGGCTATACCTATTCCGGCCATCCGGTCGCCTGCGCAGCGGGTATCGCCACGCTCGACATCTATGCGGCCGAAGGGCTGCTGACGCGGGCGGCGACGCTGGCGCCGGCTTGGGAAAGCGCGATGCATTCGCTGCGCGATGCCCCGCATGTGATCGACATCCGCAATCTCGGCCTCGTCGCCGGCATCGAGCTCGCATCGCGCGACGGCGCTGCTGGTGCCCGTGCCTATGAGGTCTTTGTCGACTGCTTCGAGAAGGGCCTGCTGATCCGCGTCACCGGGGATATCATCGCGCTGTCGCCGCCACTGATCGTCGAGGAGGGTCAGATCGGCGAGATGGTCGAGACGCTGCGTGGCGCGCTGAAGCGGGTGGCCTGACGGCGCTCCGCTCTGTGCTACAGGTCTCGTGTCCTGACCTCCGCGAGACCGCCGATGACGACCTCTCCCTGCCCGCCGATCAGCGATGCTGACTGGCCCGAATCGATCGCCGAGATGAAGACCGGCTTTGCCGGCGCGCTCAATGTCTACCGGACGATGGCGCATCACCCGGCCTTGCTGAAGGCCTGGGCGCCGCTTCGCCAGCATGTCGTCAAGGACAGCGCGCTCGGGCCGGTGCGCTCGGAGGTGGTGATCCTGCGCGCGGCCCATCGCATGGGCTCGCCCTATGAATGGGCGCATCATGTCAGCCGGGCGCGGGTGCTTGGGATGAGCGACGCCCGTATCGCCGCCCTGCGTGGCGAGCCGGAAGGTGAGGACGGGCTGATCGTGCGGGCGGTCGATGCGCTCTTCGACGACAAGCGGCTGTCGCTTGCGCAGGAAGCCGAACTCGCCACCGTGATCGGGCGCGAGGCGGTGTTCGACCTGATCGCCACGGTCGGCTTCTACTCGGTGCTCGGCTACATGCTGATGACCTATGAGACGCCGATCGACGCTGGCGTTGCGACCGAGATGGCCGAGAAGCCGCTGGGCACCGTTTAGCCTTCGATTTGGCGAAGTCGCCGGGCATCGTGTAACCCCGCCGGATCGGGCCGATGGCGAGTGCCCGGCCGCAACACGGGAAAGACATGTCCGACGACGATTACATCTATGACGAGGCGACCGGGGAATGGCGCCCGGCCTCGGAAGTGAAGCAGGCCGCCGCAGCTGCCGCGGCGCCAGTCGTGCGCGATGCCGCTGGCAATGTGCTTGCCGACGGCGATTCCGTGGTCCTGGTCAAGGACCTCAAGGTGAAGGGCGCGAACCAGACCCTGAAGCAGGGCACGGTCATTCGTTCGATCCGCCTGACCGAGAATGTCGAGGAGATCGACTGCCGCCACGACACGATCAAGGGCCTCGTGTTGCGGACGGAGTTCGTCCGCAAGCGTTGAGGTTTCGGGCCGTGCCTACCAGAGGCGCGGCCCCTCCATCGTCGAGACATGGGCGGAGACCACCTTCCAGCCCAGATCCGGAAAGCGCACCCAGCTCTGGCTCTGCCGGCCGATCACGTCGCGCCCGCGCACCTTGAACTCCAGGTTCACCGTGGCGATGTCGCGTCCCAGCGTCAGGATCTCCAGCCGAATCCGCTTCTCTTTGATCCCCGGCCCGGGCGGGCGGGCGACGCGGTGGCCGTGGATTTCCTTGAAGCCGTAGCCGTTCTCGTGCAGCGCGTAGCGGATCGTGTGCGGGCTGTTCCAGAAGGCGGCGTCGAGCACGTCGACATTCTTGTCGATCAGCGCCTGCTCGTAAGCCTCGAACAGGGCGCTGATCTCGGCCACCACGTCGGGAATGTTCGGGGTCAGGTCGGTCATGATGCGGCCTCCATGGCCTGTGCGACGGCGATGAGGCTGGCATCCGTGCTGCGCCCGCCGATGATGGACAAGCCGACGGGCGCGCCGTCGACGTAAGCGCCGGGCAGGTTGACCTGCGGATGGCCGGTGAGCCCGCCCTGTGCGCAAAGGCAGGTGATGCGGTCCCGTATCGGTCGAAGCAACGGCACCGGCAAACCGCGTAATGGAGCCGGGAAAGGCGTCGTCGGCAGGCACAGGATCGTGCCTGCCGGCAGCAGGTGGCGCAGTCTGGCGCGGGCCTCCTCGCGCATCAGGGCGGCCCAGTTCTGCTCGGCGACGGGCACCTGTGAGCCGGCGATCAGGCCGGCCGCGACGGTGAAGGCCATGCGCGGATTGTCGCGCTCGATCCAGGGGCGGAAGGTCTGCCAGGCCTCGACCGGCTGGAGGCTGCGCTGCGCTCGCGCCCAGACCGACAGGCCCTGCGGCGCCATGATCTCGTCGCGCGGGGTGGTACCCAGCGCGCCGGCGAGCCGCTCGACCATCGGCTGAAGGGCCTCTGCGACCTCCGGGTCGGCGAAGCCGAAGGCGTCGACGGCGACGAGCAGCTTGGTCGGCAACGGGCCGGGCGCCTCGCCGAGCAGCGCCGCGCCGACACGGGCGAAGGTCGCTGCGTCGCGGGTAAACCAGCCGGCCGTGTCCGAACTCGGCGCCTGCGGCATCAGTCCGGTCAGGTCGATCCGGCCATGGGTCGGCCGGATGCTGTAGAGGCCGCAGAAGCTGCCGGGCACGCGCATCGAGCCGCCGGTATCGGTGCCCAAGGCGGTGTCGCAGAGCCCGGCGGCGACGGCTGCGGCCGAGCCGGAGGAAGAGCCGCCCGGCACGCGATCAGGGGCCGCCGTGTTCAGCGGCGTGCCGTCGAAGGCGTTCTCGCCGAGGATGCCGAGCGAGACCTCGTCGGTGATGGTCTTGCCGACGAGCTCGGCGCCGGCATCGAGCAAGGTCTGCACCGCCCAGGCATGGCGGTCCGGAATCGGATTGGCTTTGGCCCAGTCATGGTTGCCACCACCGGTCGGCGCGCCCGCGACGTCGAACAGGTCCTTGACGGCGAAGGTCAGGCCCGAGAGCGGCCCGCCGGATCGGCCGGGGATGCGGATGCGCGGGCCGGGCACGAAGGCGTTGATGCGACCCTCCATCACGGCCGCGGCGATCGTGTTTCGCCTGGGGCGGTCGGGCGGGTCGGCATCGGCACGGCTTTTCGTCCTTCGTGGTGTTCGGCCTATCGTTCGGTTGGCAGCCTATCAGGTTCGTCGCCGCTGCAAACGGCCGCTTGCCAGCTTGTCCTGCGGCCGATCATCGGGAACCTTTTGCGGCCTCGGTCATCCGATGCGGGCAGGAGGACAGATCATGCCATCCATTCCGACCCTCGTCCGCGATGCGGCTTCCGCCTCGGCTGATGATCTCGACCTCGCCCGCCGCGCGAGCGCGGGCGATCCGCAGGCCTTCCGCACGATCATGACGACGCATAACCAGGCGCTCTATCGCATCGCGCGGGCTGTGATCCGCAACGACAGCGAGGCCGAGGATGTGGTGCAGGAGGCCTATGTCAGGGCCTTCAGCCATCTCGGCAGCTTTCGCGGCGAGGCGACGCTGTCGACCTGGCTGTCGCGTATCACGCTGAACGAGGCGCTGGGCCGCCTGCGCCGGAAGAAGCGGGCGGCCCAGGCGTTGCGCGCGGAGGACCCGGGCATCCCGGCGCAGATCATCCCGTTTCCCGGCAGCACCAGCGACGACGACCCGGAGCGAACAATGGCGCAGCGGCAGATCCTGCAACTGGTCGAGCGCGCGACCGACAATCTCCCGGATGTCTATCGCGGCGCGTTCATGGCGCGGGTGATCGAGGGACGCAGCGTCGAGGAAACGGCCGTGCTGCTCGGCATCCGGCCGGAGACGGTCAAGACCCGGCTGCACCGGGCGAGGCTGCTGCTGCACAAGGAGCTGGAGCAGCAGATCGGCCCGGTCCTGCTCGATGCCTTCCCCTTTGCCGGCCGGCGCTGCGAGCGCCTGACCGCTGCCGTGATGCAAAGACTTGGGTTTTCCGGCTGAGATTCCGGGAACGTTTCGGCCGCTCCGGCATCCAATAAGCGTCGATGAAACAAAGCGTTCCGATCCGCTCCCGCGGCCGGAAGAAGGAGGAGTCATGTCCGTTCGCAAGTATAGTCTCGCCCTTGTCCTGGCATTGCTGGGAGTGGCGACCGCAGCGCAGGCTGCCGACAAGCCGACCGACCCGCAGATCGCCCATATCGCCTATACGGCGGGCGCGATCGACGTCGCGGCGGCGAAGCAGGCCATCGCGAAATCACGGAACAAGGTGGTCGTGTCCTTCGCCAAGGACATGCTGCGCGACCACGAGGCCGTCAACAAGCAGGCGCTCGCCCTCGTCGGCAAGCTCAACGTCAAGCCGGAGGACAATGCGACGAGTCGGGCCCTCTCCGATGCCGCCGGCAAGACCAAGGCAGCGCTCGCCAAGCTGCGCGGCGCGGCTTTCGACAAGGCCTATGTCGCCAATGAAGTCGCCTTCCACCAGCAGGTGAACGGGGCATTACAGGCCCTGCTGATCCCGTCGGCGAGCAATTCCGAGCTCAAGGGGCTGCTCGAGACGGGGCTGAAGATCTTCCAGGGCCATCAGCAGCATGCGGTGCATGTCGCCGCCGAGCTGCGGTGAGGGCGGCGCCATGCGCGCGGAACATGCCCTCGCGACGGCCGCAGCGGCGATGCTGGCAGCGACTTCCGTCCCGGTGCGGGCGGAGACCATTCAGGTGATGGTCGACAAGCTGGTCTTCACCCCGGCGGAGGTCAGCGCGAAGGTCGGCGACACCATCGAATGGATCAACCGGGACATCCTCGCCCATACCGCCACAGTGAAGGGCGGTATGGAGGTGATGATCCCCGTCAAGAAGACCGTCCGGGTGACGCTCCAGAAGGCGGAGGCGATCGACTATTACTGCCGCTTCCATCCCAACATGAAGGGTCGCATCACCGTCTCGGCCCCGTGACGGTGATGCGGGTTCAGGGTGCGCTTCGGGCGATGGGAGGCTGGAGCGCGCTCTGTTCCCGTGCGATCAGGAAATCGGCCTGGGCCTCGGTCTCGACCGCGGCCGCATCATGCTCGCGGCGGATCAGCGCGATGGCTTCGGCGGCGCCCGCGCCGTTCTCGACCAGCAACAGCGCGGCGACGGTGCCGGTGCGCCCGAGGCCGGCCCGGCAATGGATCGCCCAGCTCTCGCCTTCGCGGAGGCGGCGCGAGAGATCGAGTTCGCGCCAGCCGGCGATGAAGCCCGTATCCGGCACGCCGTAGTCGGGGATGGGGAGATGGGTCCATTTCAGTCCTGCCGCCCGGACGGCGGCGGCGAAGCCGTCGAGGCCGCGGGGCAGTTCCTTGGTTTCCACAAGGCTGAGCAGGCCTGTCGCGCCCAAGCCTGCGAGCCGCGTCAGATCTTCCGTCAGCGCCGCCTGCGAGGCTGCATCATCGAGCGTCTCCTTGCGCCGGCCGGGGCAGGGGCCGAGCAGCAGCGCGCCGGCGAAGCCGGACAGGTCGAGACGGGACACGGAAGGCGCAGGGCTGTGCAAACAATCCTCCAGAGGGCGGAAGGGCGGAGCATTCTACCTGTCGCGTCGTTTTCACGCGAAACGGTATTCGCGTCGCACGGGCAGGTCAGAGGGCTCGCTGATTGACATGATGATATAGCTGTGTACAGCTATATCATCATGCTGTCCACCCAAGACCCAGCCAGCACCGTCGGCACGGCGCCAGGCGGCCAGGCCTTTGCGGCCGGCGCGCTCAAGCCGCCGAGCCCGCCGCCTCCGGGTGCGCCTTTGCGCGAGCGCCTGGAAGGGCTGGTCTGGCCGCTCGTCGTCCTGCTCGGGCTCGTCGGTGTGGGTGTGCTGGGCGCGCGGAACGTCTCGGCCAATCTCGCGGCGGCCGGGATGGAGATCGATTTCTCCTTCCTCTGGCAGCAGGCCGGCTTCGATGTCAGCGAGAGCCTGATCGCCTATTCCCCGCGCGATACCTATGCCTATGTGCTGCTCGTCGGCATCCTGAACACGCTCCTTGCCGCGGCGGTGACGCTGGTGCTGGCGAGCGTGATCGGCCTCGTCGTCGGAATCGCCATGACCAGCGCGAACTGGCTCGTGCGCAATCTCGCGCGGCTCTATGTCGAGTTGCTACGCAACCTGCCGAAGCTCCTGATCGTGATCGCGCTCTATGTCGCGCTGGTCCGCGGCCTGCCACATATCAAGGCGGCCTGGACCGGCCCGTTCGGCGCCATGCTGAGCAATCGCGGGCTCGCCCTGCCGTCGCCGGTGATCGGGCATGGCGGGTTCGCCTTGGCGCTGGCGGCTTGCCTCTGGCTCATCGGCTGGGTGTTCTGGGCGCGAGCCGTGAAACGCCACCAGGACGTGACCGGCCAGCGTCGGCCGGTTGCGCTGCCGGTGCTGACGGCGGGGCTCGCGCTTTATGCCGGGCTCTCCCTGTCGGGGCTGGTGGAGATCGGCTGGTCGCTGCCGAAGCTGACCGGCTTCAATGTCAGCGGCGGCATCGGGCTCTCCCTGCAATTCGCCGCGCTCGTTCTGGCGCTCTCGGTCTATCATGGCGGGCAGATCGGCGCGATCGTCGAGGGCGGCATCCTGGCGACCTCGCGCGGCCAGCACGAGGCGGCGCTGGCGCTGGGCCTCAGCCGCCTGCGGACGATGCGCCTGATCGTGCTGCCGCAGGCGCTGCGTGTCATCACACCGCCGCTCGGCAACCAGTATTCCAACCTGCTGAAGAACACCTCGATCGCGCTGGCGATCGGGTATTCCGATCTGCTCAGTGTGGTCAGTACCTCGGTGAACCAGACCTTTCGGCCGATCGAATTGATGACGCTGGTCGCGCTGTTCTTCCTGATCGCGAACCTCGTGATCTCGGCCGGGGTCAACTGGTGCAACCATGTCTTCCGCATCAGGGGGCGCTGAGATGACCACGCTCGCCGAGACAACCCCCGTTGCCGGTCCGCCGCAGAGCCGCCGCCTCGTTGCGGCCGGTCGCTGGCTGCGGTCGAACCTGTTTTCGAGTTGGTGGAACACGTTGCTCACGGGCCTGGTCCTGTACGGGGTCGTGGCTTTCGTCGCGAAGGCGCTGAGCTGGGGCGTGGTCGATGCCGTGCCCTTCTCCGGCAGCCGGGCCGAATGCGCGGCGGCGAGCGGCGCCTGCTGGGCCTTCCTGCGCGAGAAGGTCCATCTCGTCCTGACCGGGACCTATCCCGAGCCCGAGCGCTGGCGCGCCTATCTCGCCAGCGCCATGATGATCGCGGCCATCCTTGCCTTCGCGAAGGCGCCGATCGGCGTCGCTGGCCGGGCCGTGCTCGTGGTGGTCTCCGGCGCTTGCGCCTATCTGCTGCTGCGCGGCGGCGTCGCCGGTCTTCCGGTGGTGGAATCGCATCGTTGGAATGGCCTGCCGCTGATCCTGTTCCTCTCGGCCTTCAGCATGGCCGCGGCCTTTCCGCTGGGTGTCGTGCTGGCGCTGGCGCGCTGGTCGGGCCAGCGCGGGCTGGCCCTGTTCGCCGTGGGCTATATCGAGGCCGTCCGGGCGGTCCCGATGGTCGCGGTGCTGTTCGCCGGCATCTTCATCCTGCCGCTGCTCCTGTCGCGTGGTGCGGCGATCGAGCCGGTCGCGGCGATCCTGATCGTGCTCACCCTGTTCTATGCGGCGTATTTCGCCGAGGACGTGCGGGGTGGCTTGCAGGCCTTGCCGAAGGGCCAGACCGAAGCGGCGGCGAGCCTCGGCCTCTCGTCGGCGCAGCGCATCCGGCTGATCGTGCTGCCGCAGGCGCTGCGTACCGCTATCCCCGGCATCACCAATTCGATCATCGGCAGCTTCAAGGATACCTCGCTCGTCGCGATCGTCGGCATGCATGACCTGCTCTCGACGGCGCGCATGGCCTATGCCGACCCGCAATGGCAGGCCTATTCGCTGGAGGCGAACCTGGCGATCGGCCTGTTTTACTTCATTAGCTGCTGGCTGATTTCCGAGCGCGCCCGGCGGTTGGGCCATGGCGCCGTCAAGGCGCACTGACCGCGGCCATCGACAAAAGAATTGGCCAGCCTTGCGAGCGATGCTCTAAGCACAAGGCAGGCAGGAAGAGAGACGATGACGGTCGATATCGCCGGTTCGGATACGCGCCAGCTGCGCCAGCTGGTTCGTTCGCGCAATGACGTGATCTTCGAGATCGTGCGCGATCGCATCTGCCTGCGCGAGTACGACGAAGGCCATGTCATCCACGAGACGGCGCTGGCGACCGAATTCCGTGTCAGCCGCACGCCGATCCGGCAGGTGCTGCAGCGGCTGGTTTACGAGCAACTCGCCGAGACCCGCAACGGCGTCGGCACGATCGTCTCCTATGTCGGCCCGCAATCGGCGGACATGCTGCGCTTCCGCATCGGTCTGACGCGCCTGATCGCCGACCTGATTCCGCTCCAGTTACCCTCGACGCTCGGCTCCGACTATGCGCGGTTGCAGGCTCTGGCCGGTTTGCTGAAGCCGGATTCCTCGCTGAAGGAAGCCTGGGATGTCTGGCGGACGCATCACGAGGTCCGCAACGCCCTGATCGGCGACGAGGCGCTTCGGCAGATGGACGATACCATCTTCTTCCGCACTGCGCGCAGCTGGATCGACTGGCTGAAGCGCGAGCCCGCGGCGATGCATGCGTTGCTGGTCGAGGAGATCGCGGCAGTGGTCGGGCAATCCGCTGGCATGTCGGCTCCGGAGCTGTTCCGGCTGCATGCGGCGCATCTCGAGCGGATGCTGGCGCGCTATGGGGCGCAGGATAGCAGGTAAGCGACCTGCTCCTCGCTCTCGATGGCTCCGGGACGTGCGCTCCGCACCGCGGTGATGGCGTCCTCCGCGGTTGAGGCGGTCGCGATCAGCAGCCGTGCCGCCATCATGCCGGAGCGGCCATAGCCGGCAAGGCAGCAGAAGGCGATGCGGTGCCCATGCCGTAGCTCACCGGCGAGGCGTTCGATCAGAGCCGGCCAGTCGAGCCGCTGGTCGGGCGCCGAGAAATCCGCGATCGGCGCGCGGAGCAGGGCGATCGATCGCGCTTCGGCGGCGTGGCGCAGGTCCTCGATCTCGTCGGGATCGCATTCGCCGTCATCGAGCAGGACCACCAGAAAGGCCGTCTGCCGGGCAGCGAGCGCGTCCAGCACCTCCTCCTGCAAGGCGCCGTCGACGAAGCGTTCGCCGCGCCGGGCGATGACGAGACCGGGCAGCGGCAGCATGCCGATCGCGCCGACCTGGCCCGGCGGTTCGATCCAGGCAATCCCCTCAGCCATGCGTCCCTCCGCCCGGCAATCCCGCCATCGGGAGATGCGGTGCTCATCGCGATCATGAAGCGGATTGGCGAGGGGGGTGTCCACTGTCGAAAGGCAGGCTGACCGGTTGGGCCGGTTCGCTCTGACACAGCCGTCATTGCGAGGAGCGAAGCGACGAAGCAATCCAGGGGGGCTGGGTCGAACGCTTCAGCCCAGTCCTCCTGGATTGCTTCGCTGCGCTCGCAATGACGGGGAGCGACAGGGTCCTTCAAAGCCAAAAAAGCCCTTCCGGATCGCTCCGGAAGGGCTTGTTCAGGCATCCCGGTCGTGGGCTTTACCGAACCGGATAGGAGAAGATCAGGCCGCCGTCGCGGGCGAGGCGGTTCGGCGACTGGGCGCGGTCCATCGCCAGCGGCGAGGCCTTGCCGATATGCTTCTCGAAGACCTCGCCGTAATTGCCGACCTGCTTGATGATCTGGAAGGCCCAGTCCGGGCGCAGGCCGAGCTTCTTGGCCATGTCGGCGGTCGGGCCGTTCGGCGCGATCAGGCGCTGGGCATCGACGGGCATGTCCTTGAGCGCGGCGAGCTTGGCTTCGATGTTCTTGGACGTCAGGCCGAACTCCTCGGCGGCGACCATGATCTGCACGCCCCAGAACAGCGTCTTCTCCAGCTCGGTATCGGGACGGGAGACGAGCGCCAGCGGCTCGGTCGCCGAGCGCTGGGGAACCAGCACGTAGTCGTCCGGCTTCGGCGCCAGCAGGCGGTCGGCGGCCAAGGCCGAGACCGAGCTCGCGACGGCGTCGCATTTGCCGGAGAAGAAGGCCTGGAGCCGGGCGGTCTTGTCGGCGATGTTCTCGACCTTGTAGGGCAGCTTCGCTTCCCCGAACCAGTCGGCGAGATAGAGCAGGGTGGTCGAGCCCTCCTCGGCGCAGACGGTCGCGCCCGAGAGGTCGGCGAGCTTGGTCATGCCGAGGCTCTTGGGCACCATGAAGCCCTGGCCGTCATAGAAGGTGGTGGTGACGAAGGAGACGCCGGGATCGGCGTCGCGCGTGCCGGTCGCGGTGATGCCGCGCGAGGCGATATGGGCGCTGCCGCTGATGATCGCCTTCAGGCTGTCGGAGAAGCCGATGCCGCGCAATTCCGCCTTGGCAGCGTCGCCGAAGATCGCGACGGCAGCCATGCGGCAGAACTCGACATTGAAGCCCTGGAAGCGGCCAGCGCTGTCGGGAACCGAGAAGCCGGGCGAATTCGGGTTCACCAGACAGATGATCTTGCCGTCTTCCTTGACCTTGTCGAGCACCGGCCCGGCCTGTGCCGCCGGCGCGATCATGGTCAGGGTTGCCGCGGCCAGGGCCGCACGAACGATGCTGAATGCCATCCCGATCTCCTCCCGTTCTCGATCGCTATCGAGCTATGGAGCTGTATACAGCAACGCAGACATACGTCAAACGATTGGGGGTTGCGGCTCCCGCGTCCTTCTCCGAGAATCGCCAAGATTCCACGGATCGGCCAATCTATTCCGCGGCGTCATAACAATGCGCTCCGAATGCATTAGCCAGCAGCCGTTCGGGCATGCCATCCTGCCGGTATCCAGGGAGCGCTCCGACGCTCCGGTTCGGCGGAGCCCGGTGTGTCAGACGACCAGAACGCCCTCTACGAGGCGGTTGAACCCTACGAGTCCCTGCGCCTGCCGGTCGGCGACGGACATGAGCTTCATGTCGATCTCAGCGGCAATCCCGACGGTATCCCCGTGGTGTTCCTGCATGGCGGGCCCGGCGGCGGCACCAAGCCCGCGCAGCGCAAGACCTTCGACCCGTCCGCCTTCCGGATCGTCACCTTCGACCAGCGCGGGGCAGGGCGCTCCAGCCCTCTGGCGGAACTCGCCGGCAATACCACGCAGGCGCTGATCGCCGATCTCGAGCGCATCCGCGAACATCTCGGCATCGACCGTTGGCTGGTCACGGGCGGCTCCTGGGGGAGCTGCCTCGGCCTTGCCTATGGACAGGCCCATCCCGAGCGCTGCCTCGGCTTCCGCCTGCACGGCATCTTCATGGCCGAGCGTGCCGAGATCGACTGGTGGTTCCACGGCTCGCGCACGATCTTCCCGGACCATTGGGAGACCTTCGCCAATTTCGTGCCGGAGGCGGAGCGCGGCGACCTGCTCGCCGCCTATTACCGCCGGCTTACCGGCCCCGATCGCGAGCAGCAGCTCGCGGCTGCGGTCGCCTTGCGCACCTTCTCGGGGAACACGCAGACCTTCCTGCCCGATGCCGAGCATGTCGCGGCCCTGACTGAGCCGGATGCCGCGCTCGCGCTGGCCCGCATCTTCACGCATTACTGCGTCAACGGCGCCTTTCTCCAGCCCGGCCAGTTGCTGCGCGACGTCTCGCGCATCCGGCATCTGCCTGCCGAGATCGTGCAGGGGCGCTACGACATCGTGACGCCGATGTGCACGGCCTGGCGCCTGAAGACGGCCTGGCCCGAGGCGCGCTTCACCATCGTGACCGAGGCCAACCACGCTGCGACGCCGAACGCGCCGGCCCTGTCGTTCGCCCTGCGCGACGCGACCGATCGCCTGCGTGATTCCATGCCGGCCCTCGCGGCCTGAAGGAACCATCATGTACGAAGCCGCCAGCCAGATTCGTCTGGGCATCGAGCCATATCTCGAAATCCGCAGTGCCAAGAACCCGGCGGTCGCGCCGGATGGCGAGCTCCTCGCCTATCTCAGCGACGAGAGCGGCACGCACCAGATCTGGCTCCGGCCGCTCGCCGGCGGTGCGCCCTGGCGCCTGACCGACATGCCGGAGCCGGTCGGCGCGATCGCCTTCAACCCGAAGAATCGCGACCTGCTCTTCACGATGGATTGCGGCGGCGACGAGCGGCATCAGCTCTGGCTCGTGCCGGGCGCCTCCGGCGTGCCGCAGCCGCTGACCGATGATCCGACCGTGGTCCATGTCTGGGGCTGCTGGGCGCCGGACGGACAGCGCATCGCCTTCGCATCGAACGCACGCGACCGCGAGCATATGGACATCTATGTGATGGACATGGCGACGCGGGCGGCGCGGCGCGTGTTCGAGGGCAATGGCTATCGTGAGGCGGTGGCCTTCTTCCCGGACGGGTGCTCGCTGCTGGTCGCCGATGCCACCCATGCGATGAACGATCAGGACCTCTACCGGCTCGATCTCGAAAGCGGGGCGCGCGAAGCTCTGCTGCCGCATGAGGGCCGGGCCCGCTATGCCGCGAACCGGATGAAGAAGGATGGCAGCGGCTTCTTCTCGATCACCGACCAGGGCCGCGAGTTTCTGAGCGTCGCCTTCCGCTCGGCGACTGACGGCACGCTGAGCTGGATCGTCGCGCGCGACGGACAGGATATCGAGGCGGTGGCGCTGGCGCCGGACCAGAACCGCCTCGCCTATGTCGCGAATGATCGTGGCTGGAACCGCGTCTTCGTGCGCGATATCGCCGGCGGAGCCGAGTTCGAGGTCGAAGGGTTTCCGGCCGGCTCGGTCGGGTCCGTCGCCTGGCTGCCGGATGGTTCCGGGCTTGTCTTCCCGCTCGACGGCTCGACTTCGTCGCCGGATATCTGGCGTTTCGACATCGCCTCGAAGCAGGTGAAGCGCCTGACCGATGCCTCGAAGGCCGGGCTCGATCAGTCCAGCTTCGTCGAGCCGACGGTCGCGAGCACCAAGAGCTTCGACGGGCTCGAAGTGCCGTTCTTCGTCTACCGGCCGCGCGGCAAGGCGCCGGAAGGTGGCTATCCGGCGGTGGTCGTGGTGCATGGCGGGCCGGAGGCGCAGTGGACCCCGATCTTCCGGGCCGACCTGCAGTTCTTCCTGAGCCAGGGCATCATGGTGATTGCGCCGAACGTGCGCGGCTCGACCGGCTATGGCCGCAGCTATCACCATCTCGACGACAAGCATCTGCGTATGGACAGCGTCGCCGATCTCAAGGCGGTCAGGCTCTGGCTGCGCGAGCAATCCGACGTGAATGACGATCGCGTCGCGGTCTATGGCCGCTCCTATGGCGGCTTCATGGTGCTGGCGGCGCTGACCGAGCAGCCGGAGCTGTGGAAGGTCGGGATCGAGTTCTACGGCATTGCCAATTTCCTGACGCTGCTGGAGACGACCGGGCCGTGGCGGCGCTATCTGCGCGCGGTGGAATATGGCGATCCGGTCGCCGACCGCGAGAATCTGATCCGCTTCTCGCCGATCCACAAGCTCGACCAGATCCGCGTGCCGCTCTTCATCGCGCAGGGCTTCGACGATCCCCGCGTGCCACCGGGCGAAAGCGAGATGGTCTATTCGGTGCTGCGCGGCCTCGGTCGCCCGGTCGAATATGTCCGCATCCCGCATGAGGGCCATGGCTTCGCCCGGATCGAGAACCGGCGCACCGTCTTCGGCGGCGTGGCCCGTTTCCTGCGAGAGCATCTCTGAGCGCCCGCGGCATCTGAAAGGACGCAAACCATGCAGAATTCCGAGATCATCTGGGAGCTGGTCGACGCGAAGCGGCAGCCTTTCGAGGCGCTGAGCGACCGCGTCTGGGGCATGCCCGAGATCGCCTATACCGAATATGGCTCGGTCGCCGAGCATATCGCCATGCTCAAGGAGCAGGGCTTCCGCATCACCGAGAACGTCGCGGGCATTCCGACCGCGGTGATGGGGGAGGCGGGCGAGGGCGGCCCGGTCATCGCCATCCTCGGCGAGTACGATGCGCTGCCGGGTCTGAGCCAGGAAGCCAATATCGCCGAGCCGAAGCCGGTCGAGGCCGGCGGCCACGGCCATGGCTGCGGCCACAACATGCTGGGTTCGGCCGCGCTGCTGGCGGCGACCGCGGTGAAGGACTGGCTCGCCAAGACCGGCCGGTCGGGGCGCGTGCGCTATTTCGGCTGCCCGGCGGAAGAGGGTGGCGCGGCCAAGGCCTTCATGGTGCGGGCCGGCGCCTTCGACGATGTCGATGTCGCCATCAGCTGGCACCCGGCCTCGATGACCAAGGTCGACGATGCGCTGTCGCTCGCGAACACGCGGATGGATTTCCAGTTCACCGGCCGCGCCTCGCATGCCGCGGCCGCGCCGCATCTCGGCCGCTCGGCGCTCGATGCGGTCGAGCTGATGAATGTCGGCGTCAACTACATGCGCGAGCATGCGCCGTCCGACGCGCGCATCCACTATGCCTATCTCGATGCTGGCGGCATCGCGCCGAACGTCGTGCAGGCCTCGGCCAAGGTGCGCTACGCCATCCGGGCGCGCGACCTCGCCGGCATGCTGGAACTCAACGAGCGCGTGAAGAAGATCGCCGAGGGCGCGGCGCTGATGACCGAGACCACGGTCTCGATCTCGATCATGAGCGCGGTCTCCAACATGCTCGGCAACACGCCGCTGGAAGACGCGATGTTCAAGAACATCGATCGCCTCGGCCCCGTGCCGTTCGACGCGGCCGACAAGGCCTATGCGGCGAAGATCCAGGCTACGCTCGGCCCGGCCGACATCCTCAACGACTATCGCCGCACCGGCATCGCGCCGCGCGAGGATACGCCGCTCTGCGATTTCGTCGTGCCGCAGGGCACGCGCGGCGTGCCGATGATCGGCTCGACCGATGTCGCCGATGTCAGCTGGAAGGTGCCGACCATCCAGGCCAGGGTCGCGACCCATGCCATCGGTACGCCCGGCCATTCCTGGCAGATCACGGCGCAGGGCAAGGCCCCGGCCGCGCATAAGGGCATGGTCCATGCCGCCAAGATCATGGCAGCCACCGCGGTCGACGTGATCAGCGACGAGACGCTGCTGGCGCGGGCCAAGAAGGACCACCAGGAACGGGTGACACAGACGCCTTATGTCTGCCCGATCCCGGCCGATGTGAAGCCGCCGATCAAGCCGCGACCTCAGGCCGCCTGAACAACCTCGCCAGGAGCAGCATTTGCGGTTGCTCCCGGCTACCGACGCGTTTTCAATCAAACAACAAACCAAAGAGCGGGACAGAAATCATGGCCAACCAGAACCACGACACCGGAACCAAGCGACGCCTCGTCGGGAGCAAGCTTCTCTCGGCCGCTGCGGCTGCCGCCCTTTGCGCGGGTGCGGGAGCCGCCATTGCCGCCACGCCGAAGAACGCGCTGGTGATGGCCTGGAACATCGACGCGATCAGCACCTTCGACCCCGCCCAGGTCGGCGAGGTCGTCACCAACGAGATCCTGCAGAACACCTGCGACACGCTGGTCGATTTCGATCAGACCGACGAGCGCAAGGTCGTGCCGAGCTTCGCCTCGCGCTGGGACGTCTCGCCGGATCGCAAGGAGATCACCTTCCACCTGCAGAAGGGCGCCAAATTCCCGTCCGGCAATCCCGTCACCGCCGAGGACGTCGCCTGGTCGATGCACCGCGTCGTCAAGCTGAACTTCGGCAACGCCGCGACGCTGACCGAGTATGGCTTCACCAAGGACAATGTCGAACAGACCATCGTCGCGGGCAATGACACGCTCACGCTCAAGCTGGACAAGCCCTATCCGACGACGCTGGTGCTGCAGGCGATCGGCGCCAACCGGGTCTCCATGATCATGGACAAGAAGACCCTGATGGCGAACGAGCAGGGTAGCGATCTCGGCAACAAGTACCTCGCGACCCGCACGGCCTGCGTCGGTCCCTACAAGCTGACGCGCTGGAATGCCGGCGAGTCGATCGTGCTGGAGGCCAATGACGGCTATTGGGGCAAGGCACCGGCGCTGAAGCGCGTGCTGATCCGCCACGTTGCCGAGCCCGGCACGCAGCGTCTGCTGCTCAGCCAGGGCGATGTCGACGTGGCGCGCGACCTGACGCCGGAGGACCTGCGGGACCTCGAAGGCTCGAAGGACATCGCGATCGAGAAGGTCCTGCGGCCGCAATTGTTCTACTGGGGCTTCAACGTCGCGGACGGTCCGTTCTCCAAGGAGAAGGTGCGCCTCGCGATGCGCTACCTGATCGACTATGACACCCTCGGCAAGACGGTCATGACCCATCTCGGCGTGCCGCGCGCCAGCTTCGCCCAGCTTGGCGCCGTCGGTGCGCTGGACGCGAAGGAGGGGCAGCCCTTCAAGCTCGATCTCGACAAGGCCAAGCAGCTCCTGACCGAAGCCGGCTATCCCAACGGCTTCGAGGCGAGCGTGCTGTTCGGCACGCTGCCGCATGCCAACCCGATCGCCCAGAGCGTCCAGCAGAACGCGGCCAAGATCGGCGTCAAGCTCTCGCTCGAGCGCATGGCCAATGCCCAGCTCTTCAGCAAGGTGCGCGGGCGTGAGTACCAGTCGGCGATGCTCGCCTGGCAGACCGGCGTGCCGGATGCCCATGGCAATGCCTCGCGCCTCGTCTTCAACCCCGACAACCGGCTGGAAGCCAAGCAGACCCAGTATCCGAGCTGGCGCGCGGCCTATCAGGACCTCGAACTGAACAAGCAGATCGACGCGGCCCTGCTGGAGCCCGATACGGCCAAGCGCGACGCGCTCTACGCCACGATCCAGAAGGAAGTGATGGCCAAGGGACCGATGGCCTTCATGTTCCAGATGAACAGCGTCGCCGGCGTGCGCAAGGACCTGAAGTCGTGGACCTGGAACGGCTTCCGGACCTATTACGAGCGCGCCGCCAAGTAAGGCCACCTGCAAGCAAGGCCATCTGAATGTCCCGGACCGCCACCGCGGCGCCCGGCCTGAGCTCCGATCCAGGACGGACAATCCTTCCGTCCTGGCTCAAGGCCTCGGGTCGAACGCTCGTCTCCTTCGCCGTCACCCTGCTCGGGCTGGCGGCGTTGACCTTCTTCATCGGCCGCCTGCTGCCGCTGGATCCCGTCGTCGCCGTGCTCGGCGACAACGTGACCCAGGAAGCCTATCAGGCGATGTACAAGCAGCTCGGCCTCGACCAGCCGCTCTACGTCCAGTTCGGCCGCTATCTCTGGGGCGTGCTGCATCTCGATTTCGGGATGGCGCTGACCACCGGCAAGCCGGTAATGACGGATATCGCCCGCGTCTTCCCGGCGACGATCGAGCTCGCCAGCGTGGCGATCGTGATCGGGACGAGCTTCGGCATTCCGCTCGGCGTGCTCTCGGCGATGTATCGCGGCTCCTGGCTCGACCAGATCGTCCGGGTCGTCGGGTTGATCGGCTATTCCGCGCCGAATTTCTGGCTCGGCCTGATGGGGCTGGTGCTGTTCTACGCGACGTTGGGTTGGGTCGGCGGACCGGGCCGCATCGACTTCACCTATGAGTTCGACCTCGAACCCGTCACCGGCTTCCTGCTGATCGACAGCCTGCTCGCCGGCAACTGGGAGATGTTCGGCAATGCCGTGTCGCACATCATCCTGCCGGCCTCGATCCTGGCTTTCAGCTCGCTCGCCTATATCAGCCGCATGACCCGCAGCTTCATGATGGAGCAGCTCAGTCAGGAATACGTGGTGACGGCGCGCGTGAAGGGCCTGTCCTGGGCGCGCACCGTCTGGGGCCATGCCTTCCGCAACATCGCCGTGCAGGTGGTGACGGTGGTGGCGCTGTCCTACGCCTTCCTGCTCGAAGGCGCGGTGCTGACCGAAACTGTCTTCGCCTGGCCCGGCTTCGGCCGCTATCTGACCAATGCGCTGCTCGCAGGCGACATGAACGCCGTTGTCGGCTGCACGCTTCTGGTCGGCGTCATCTTCGTCACGCTCAACCTGTTGTGCGACCTGCTCTACCGGGTCTTCGACCCGCGGACCCGCTGAGGCATGGCCATGACACCACACTCCATCGACCAGGCCGGCGGGCGTGGCCTCAAGGCCTGGCTCGCCGCGCCCGTCCCGTCCTCGCCCTTCCAGGCGCGGATGCAGCAATTGTCGCTGAAATGGTGGCGCCTGCGGGCCAATCCCGCCGCCATGTTCGGCCTCGCCATCATCGTGGTGATCGCGCTGACGGCGCTGTTCGCGCCGCTGGTCGCGACGCATGACATCTACGCGCAGGACCTGACGAACCGTTTGCAACGGCCCTCGGCCGCGCATTGGTTCGGGACCGACGAACTTGGCCGCGATATCTTCAGCCGGCTGGTCTTCGGCGCCCGGATCACGCTCTACATCGCCATGCTGACGGCGGTGATCGCGGCGCCGCTCGGGCTGATCGTCGGCACCACCTCCGGCTATCTCGGCGGCTGGGTCGATACCGTGCTGATGCGCATCGTCGACATCTTCCTGGCCTTCCCCAGCCTGGTGCTGGCGCTCGCCTTCGTCGCGGCCCTGGGACCCAGCATCGACCATGCGATCATCGCAATTGCGCTCGCCGCCTGGCCGCCGATCGCGCGTCTGGCGCGGGCCGAGACGCTGTCGATCCGCAAGTCCGACTATATCGCTGCGGTTCGCCTGCAGGGCGCGTCGCCGCTCAGGATCATCCTCGGCCATGTCGTGCCGATGTGCATTCCCTCCGTCGTGGTGCGCATCACCCTCAGCATGGCGTCGATCATCCTGACGGCGGCCGGCCTCGGCTTCCTGGGCTTAGGCGCCCAGCCGCCGAGCCCGGAATGGGGCGCGATGCTGGCTTCGGGTCGCGAGTTCATCCTGACCAATGGCTGGATCGCCGGCATTCCCGGCCTCGCCATCCTGATCACCAGCCTGGCCTTCAACCTGTTCGGCGACGGCCTGCGCGATATCCTGGATCCGCGTCATGGATAAGCCGCTGCTCGAGGTCGAGGACCTCTCCGTCACCTTCAAGGGCGCGCATCGCTCGGTGCAGGCGGTGCGCGGCATCTCCTTCAGCGTCGGCCGCGAGAAGGTCGGCATCGTCGGAGAATCCGGTTCGGGCAAGTCTCTGACCGGTCGCACGATCCTGAAGCTGACGCCGAAGGCCGCGACAATCTCCGCCAAGAAGCTGTCCTTCGACGGGATCGATCTGCTCGCCGCCAGCGAGCGCCAGATGCGGACGATCCGCGGCAACCGCATCTCGATGATCCTGCAGGACCCGAAATTCTCGCTGAACCCACTGATGCGGGTCGGCGAGCAGATCACCGAGGCCTACCGCCTGCACCACAAGGTCGGCGGCAAGGAGGCCGAGGCGCGTGCGCTCGCCATGCTGGAGGCCGTGAAGATCCGCGACCCCGCGCGCGTCTTCAAGCTCTTTCCGCACGAGGTCTCGGGCGGCATGGGCCAGCGCATCATGATCGCGATGATGCTGATCCCGGAGCCGGACCTGATCATCGCGGACGAGCCGACCTCGGCGCTGGACGTCACCATCCGGCGGCAGGTGCTGAGCATCCTCGACGAGCTGGTGACGCGGCGCGGCGCCGGGCTGATTTTCATCAGCCACGACCTCAATCTCGTGGCGGATTTCTGCGACCGGGTGCTGGTGATGTATGCCGGCCGGATCATGGAAGACATCCCGGCGCGCGAATTGCGCAATGCGCGCCATCCCTATACCCGCGCGCTGCTCGACAGCCTGCCGCGGCTCGACCGGCAGGCCGACATGCTGCAGGTGCCGAGCCGCGATCCGGCCTGGCTGGACGGGCCGACCTTGCAGAGCGGGAGCCGGACATGAACGCTGCTGATCCGACCATGGCAGCGAACCGCCCGGCCGCCCTCACGGTCAGTCATCTCTCGGTCGCCTTCGGCCGCGGCGCGTCCGCGCTCAAGGCGGTGGACGACGTCTCCTTCACGCTCGGCCATGGCGAAGCCTTCGGCCTGATCGGCGAGTCCGGCTGCGGCAAGTCGACGGTGCTGCGCGCGCTTGCGGGCCTCAACAGCGAGTATGGCGGCACGATCGCCTTCCATGACCGCGAGGTGCCGCACAAGCGCGACAAGGCCTTCTTCCGCCGCGTCCAGATGGTGTTCCAGGACCCTTATGCCTCGCTGCATCCGCGCAAGATGGTGCAGAACGTGCTGGCCGAGCCGCTGAAGATCCACGGCTTCGACCGGCCGCAGGAGCGCATCGACGAGATCCTGACCGCCGTCGGCCTCGGACCGTCCTTCCGCTACCGCTTTCCGCACGAGCTTTCGGGCGGGCAGCGGCAGCGCGTCGCGATTGCGCGCGCGCTGATCATCGAGCCCGAGCTTCTGCTGCTGGACGAGCCGACCTCGGCGCTCGACGTCTCCGTGCAGGCCGAGATCCTCAACCTGCTGAAGCAGCTCCGTCGCGATCGTGACCTGACCTATCTCATGGTGAGCCATGATCTCGCGGTGGTGACGCATCTGTGCGAGCGCGTCGCGATGATGAGCGAGGGCCGCATCCTCGAGCAGATGAGCGCCGAGGACGTTCGGGCCGGCCGCGCGCATGAACCCTATACGCGCGAATTCCTCGAAGCGAGCGTCGGCTACCGCCCGATCGCGTGAGCGGCCGGGCTTCGGCGGATCAAGACATGGACGGGATAGGTATGACGAGCGAAGCCTTGAATGCGGAGCATTGGCCGGCGAATGGCTGGGAGAGCGTGGCGCCCGAGGCGGCTGGCTGGTCGCGCGAGGGGCTCGACCGGGCCTGGCGCTATGCCGACACTGTCTCGACGGCGACAGTGATGATCGTGCAAGGCGGGCGCGTGGTGGCGAGCCGGGGCGATCTCGCCCATCGCTACCAGTGTCATTCCGTCCGCAAGAGCTTCCTCAGCGCGCTGATCGGTATCCATGAGGAGGAGGGCCGGATCGACCTGTCGCGCACGCTCGCCGATCTCGGCATCGACGACAAGGAGGGGCTGAGCGACCGCGAGAAGGCGGCGACGATCTACGATCTGCTGACGGCGCGCTCCGGTATCTTCCATCCGGCAGGCTATGAATCGCCCTGGATGAAGTCGATCAAGCCGCCGCGCCATTCGCAGCCGCCGGGCGCCTTCTGGCTGTACAACAACTGGGATTTCAATGCGCTGGGCACGATCTTCACGGCGCTGACCGGCGCCGGCATCCATGACGATTTCCTGGCGCGGATCGGCCGTCCGCTCGGCCTGGAGGATTTCCGCCTCGACGGCGAGCGGCGCGACGGCTGGCTGGAGCCGGACGATTGCTCCGTTCACCCCGCCTATCCGTTCCGCATGTCGACGCGGGACCTTGCCCGCTTCGGCCTGATGTTCCTGCGTCAGGGCCGCTGGCAAGATGCGCAGGTCGTGCCGGCCAACTGGGTCGCGACCAGCGTGCTGCCGCTCTCCGATGCCGGCCCGCGCGGCGGCTATGGCTATATGTGGTGGACCGAGCGCTCCGGTGCCGGCTTCCCCGGCGTCGTGCTGCCGGCGGGCAGCTACAGCGCCCAGGGCGTCGGCGGGCAGTATTGCCTCGTCATTCCCTCGCTCGACCTGGTGATCGTCCACCGCGTCAACACCGACATCAAGGGCACGGAGGTGAACCGCTTCGCCTTCGGCCGCCTGCTGCGCCTGATCCTCGAAGCCCGCCAGCCGGGTTGAGGTCCATCAGGCCGGTGTCGAGGCGACGGACTTCCGGTCGTCGGAGGCGGGGCGGCTAGGTCCGTGCCGAGCGAGAGCCGGGCGGGCCATGTCATCCGGGCGCGCCGGCGGGCTGGCCTCCGCTACGGCGGCCCAGAACTGCTCGACGGGAAGGCGGCTCTGCTGCCTTGCCCGATAGAGCCGGATTTCGGCCGAGACGTACCATGAGGTATCGGCAGCGGGCACGAGCTGGCCGCTGCGCAGTTCCTCGACCACCAGGCTCTCCGGCACCCAGGCGACGCCGCGCCCGGCCAGGACCATGGCCTTGAGCCCGACCGACATCGGGTTCTCGTAGACGGTGACCAGCGGCGTCGGCCGCTCGGCGAAGAGCAGGGCGAGCCGGCGCGCGAAGAAGGTCGAGCTGCCATAGCTCAGCAGGCGCACCGGCGTTTCGCCGGAGCGGAAGGCGTGAAGCGGCTCGCCGCTTTCGCCCGGTATCGAGACAGGGATCGCCCGCTCGGTGCCGAGCCGGCGATAGGTGAAAAGCTCGGGGTCGAGCTCCGGCGGCACGGACTCGTGCGCATAGGTCAGCAGGAAATCGCATTCGCCCCGGTCGAGCAGCGCGACATTGCCGTCGAAGGACGAGCGCTGCTCACAGAACCGCGTCTTCAGCGGGCCGAGCGTCTCTTCCATGCGGCGGATCAGGCCGGGGAAATAGGTCAGCGACAGGGTGTTAAGCGTGGCGAAGGTGAGCGTTTCCGCGGCATCCTCGTGCAACTGGCGCAGTTCCTGCCGTGCGCCCTGCACCTGCCGGATGATCTCCTGCGCTCGCGGCAGGAAGGTCCGGCCCGCTTCCGTGAGGCGGATCGGATAGCTGCTGCGGTCGAACAGCGGCGAGCCGAGCCAATCCTCGAGTTGCTTGACCCGGCGGCTCAGGGCCGATTGCGTGATGTTACGCTCACGGGCGGCGCGCGAGAAGCTGAGCGTGGTCGACAGGCTCAGCACGTCTTCCAGCCATTTCAACTCCATCGCCGCTCCTCCGCGCCATGGGCAGGATGGCATGGCCGCTCCGGCCACGCCAGAAGCGGCCGGAGCCCCGAAGATCGCGCTATCGCGCGGCCTCGACCTCGCGCAGGCAGATCTTCAGCCGGTCGAGGATCATCTCGACATCGTCGGCGCCGACCGTCAGAGGCGGGCGGATCTTCAGGATGTTGTCGGCCGGACCCTCACGCCCGACGAGGATGCGCATGTCGCGCAGGCGGTTCATGACATGGGCTGCCGCATCGGTCGCGGGTTCGAGCGTCTCGCGATCCGTGACCAGTTCCAGGCCGAGGAAGAGGCCGATACCGCGCACATCGCCGACGCAAGGATAGTCCTTCGCGAGGTCGCGCATGCCGGCGAGCAGCTTGTCGCCCATCACCTTGGCGTTGGCCGAGAGCCCTTCCTCCTCGACGATGTCGAGCACTTCCGAGGCGATGCGGCAGGAGAGGTTCGAGCCGCCGAAGGTGGAGAAATACTCCGGTCCCTCAGCGAAGCGCTCGGCGATGGCGCGGGTGGTGATGAGCGCGCCGATCGGGTGGCCGTTGCCGAGCGGCTTGCCGAGCACGACGATGTCCGGCCGTACATTCTGCTGCTCGAAGCCGAAGTAATAGTCGCCGAGGCGCCCGAGACCGGTCTGCACCTCGTCGGCGATGCAGATGCCGCCGGCGGCGCGGATGCGCTCGTAGACCGCGGCGAGATAGCCGGGCGGCGGGATGATCTGGCCGCCGACGCTCGGGAAGGTCTCGGCGATGAAGCCCGCGACCTTGCCGCCGCGCTCCGTGATGGCTGCGAGCGCGCCGTCGACCTGCTCAGCGTAATGCAACGCCCGGTCTGCATCGTCGCGGCGGAAGCGGCCGCGATAGTCGTCGGCGACGTCGACGAGCTGAACCCAGGGCTTGCGGCCGCCCATGTTCGGCTTGTTGAACTTGTAGGCGGAGATGTCGATCGCGCCGGTGGTGTTGCCGTGGTAGCCGTGATCGGGCGTGACGATGTCGTAGCCGCCGCTGGCCGCACGGGCGAGGCGCAGGGCCAGCTCGTTCGCCTCCGAGCCGGAATTCACGAAGAAGCAGACTTCCAGCTCTTTCGGCAGTTTTGCCGTCAGGCGCTCGGCCAGCGCCATTGGCGCCGGGTGCAGATAGCGCGTGTTGGAGTTCATCCGCGCGAGCTGGTCCATCGCCACCTTGCGGATGCGCGGATGGGCGTGGCCGACATGCGGCACGTTGTTATAGGCGTCGAGATAGGGTCGGCCCATCGCGTCGAAGAGATGGTGGCGCCAGCCGCGCAGGAATGTGACCGGCTTCTTGTAGCTGAGCTTGAGATTGGCGCCGAAGCGGGCTTTGCGCTCGGCCAGCAGCGCGGCCTCGTCGATCGCCTGATAGGCGACGACGTCGTCGGGCAAGTTGAGCAGGGCGGCAGGGTTCGGGCAGATCGCCTGCCAGAGCGCCCAGTCGTCGGGATCGGCGACACCCGGCCAGTCATGGCCCATGCCGTCCAGTGTCAGCGCGAGCTGGAAATGCAGATGCGGCTCCCAGCCGCCGTTCTCCTCGGCCGGGCCGAGCTTGGCGAAGGCCTCGCCGGCGGCGATCTCCTGACCTTGCTTCAGCTTGGCAGCGCCATCGGCGGCGAGGTGGCCGTAGAGCGTATGGAAGACGTCGCCCGCAGGCGTGCGATGTTCGAGAATGACGACGCCGCCGTAGTCGAGATGACCTTCACGGTTCTCCGCCAGCGCGACCTTGCCGGCGAGAGGTGCGCGGACCGGTTCACCGGCCGGTGCGAAGACATCGACGGCCATATGGATGGTGCGGCGGTTCGAGGCGAGCCAACGGCCCTTGCGGAAGGCCTTGTCGGTATAGACCAGACGCGGCTCGCCGTATTGGCCGAGCCACCACTCGGAGGTGATGCCGAGCGCGGTACCGAGATTGCGGGCCTCGTCGGCGCGTAGCTCGAACGGGTTCTGCGGGATCGTCGCCTCGGCGATGCCGAGCGAGCCGACCGGCAGCCCGTCGAGCGCGCGGCCGAGCACGGGTGCGAAGCTGCCGCGCTGTCCGGCGATCCAGCTCGCGATGCGGCCGGCGGCGTCCGTGACCGGCAGGCCGCAGGCATTCCGCAGGCGCGCGCCCATCAACTCGCCGTCGATGCCGGGGTTTTCGAGGAGCCGCCAGGCCGGGGCCTGCGAGATTGTGACGTAAGGATCGTTCGGGCGGCCCTTGGCCTCGATCGTCGAGTTCACGACGCTGACCGCGAGGCGCATGCGGACAAGCGGCCAGATCAGGCCGATCTCCTCGGCGCTCAGCGGTGAGACGCCGTGATAGCCGGCGACGAAGGCGGCGAGCGCCGTTTCCGGCGTCTCGTGGTCGAGGATGGCATAGGCGGCGGCGATGGCGATCTCGCAGACGCGCGGGCCATTGGTCATGTCGCCGAAATCGATCAGGCCGCTGATGCGGGCGGGCTCGCCGAGGCGCGGCTGGACCAGGATGTTGAAGTCGTTGAGGTCGTTATGGATGGTCTGGCGCGGCAGCTTGTCGAGCGCGGGCTTCAGCGCTTCGAACCCGGCGACGATCTCCGCGACCAGCGTGCGGCGCGAGCCTTCGAGCACGTCGAGATGCGGCTTGATCCAGCTGGCCTCGGTCAGGTCCCATTTTGCGGCGTCCGGAGCGGCGGTGACCTTGAAATCACGGAGCGCAAGATCGAGACGCGCGGTCAGCGCGCCGAGTTCGGCGAGGACGGCGGGCGGCTGCGGCCCGGCTTCGCCCATCGGAATCCCTGAGAAGGCGCGCTGGACCCAGACCATGCGCTGATGGCCCTTGGAATCGGCGACGTTCTGCCAGAAGCGCTTGCCGTCGGCGGGGAGGAGGCGCGGCAGCGGCAGCGCCGGATCGGCGGCAAGGGCGTGACTGATCGCGGCGCATTGCTGGTCGACGAGGGCGGGCTCGCCCTGGGGGCGCATCGCCTTGACGATGACGTCGCCTTCGCTGGTCCGGCCGCGGAAGTTGAGGTCGTATTCTCCGCCGAGCTGCCGCAGCCCGCCAGCAATGCCGAATTGCTCGGCGACCCCACGCAACCAGACATGTTCCATCATCTCTCTCCCGTCGCCGGATCGAATCGACCGGCGCCGTCTTCCATAGCCAGAAAGGCGGCCGGTTGGACCCCGCAAAGTTTGCGGGACGGCGGCTGCCGGGTTGCGTGGGGCGAAGGCGACCTGGATGCTTTTGATAGGCCGCCCCCGCTTGTCATTCCGGGGCGCGCCGAAGGCGCGAGCCTGGAACCCACGACCGGGTGAGACATCCTGTGTTCGGTTGCCGGCCGCTCGCCCAATCGTGGGTTCCGGGTTCTTCGCTGCGCGAAGCCCCGGAATGACAATCAAGCTTGGATCGGCTGGTCGGACAGCCAGCGCTGCTTCGCCCGCCCGATCGCCTCGCGCACCGTGTCAGGCGCGGTGCCGCCATAGCTGCGCCGGCTGCGGACGGAATGCTCGGGCGCCAGCACTTCGAAGACCGCTGCGCCAATGCGCGGATCGACCGAGCGCATGGCGTCGAGATCGAGCGCCTGCAAGGTGCAGCCCCTGGCCTCGGCCAGCGCGACGACGCGGGCGGTGATGTGGTGGGCGTCGCGGAAGGGGATGCCGGCCTCACGCACCAGCCAGTCGGCGAGGTCGGTCGCGGTCGGGAAGCCGCGGTCGAGGAAGGCGCGCATGCCCTCGGGGCGCACGGTCAGGTCACGGACCATGCCGGTGGTGGCGGCGACGCAGAGCTCGACCGTCTCCAGCGCGTCGAACATCGGTTCCTTGTCCTCCTGCATGTCCTTCATGAAGGTCATCGGCAGGCCCTTCACCATCACCAGCATGGCGGTGAGCGAGCCGACGACGCGTCCGGTCTTGCCGCGCACCAGTTCGGCCGCGTCCGGATTGCGCTTCTGCGGCATGATCGAGGAGCCGGTGGTGAAAGCGTCCGACAGTGCGATGAACCGGAAGCCGTCGCTGCACCAGAGCGTGATCTCCTCGTTGAGACGCGAGAGATGCACGGCCAGCATCGAGCAGCAGAACAGCAATTCGCAGATATGGTCGCGCGCGCCGACCGAATCCATCGAGTTCTCGGTCGGCCGGGCGAAGCCCAGTTCCGCCGCCGTGAACTGCCGGTCGATCGGAAAGGCGGTGCCAGCGAGCGCGGCGGCGCCGAGCGGCGAGACATTGGTGCGCTGGCGCGCGCCGGCCAGGCGCTCGCGGTCGCGGCCGAACATCTCGACATAGGCCATCAGGTGATGGCCGAAGGTCACGGGCTGGGCGACCTGCATATGGGTGAAGCCGGGCATGATCGTCTCGGCATGCTCGCTGGCACGCTCGATCAGCGCCCGCTGCAAGTCGCGGATGATGCCGTCGAGAGCATCGATCGCATCGCGCATCCAGAGGCGGACATCGGTCACGGCCTGGTCGTTGCGGCTGCGGGCTGTGTGCAGGCGCCCGGCCGGCTCGCCGATGATCTCCTTGAGGCGCGCTTCCACGTTCATGTGGATGTCCTCGAGGTCGATGCTGAACTGGAGTTCACCGCGGTCGATCTCGCCGCGGATCTGGTCGAGCCCGGCCTGGATGCGCTCGTTGTCGGCCGCCGCGATGATGCCCTGGCGGGCGAGCATCGCGGCATGGGTCTTGGACGCCGCGATGTCCTGCCGGTAGAGCCTATAGTCGAAGCCGATCGAAGGATTGATCTTGCGCATCACATCGGCCGGAGCCGTCGTGAAGCGCCCGCCCCACATCTTGTTGGCACCGGGGTTCTGGTCGGACATGATGGGCTTTCCGGGAGCGGCTGCGACGGGATCGCCAAGGGATAGCAATCGGTATTTGGACTGTAAATTCCAAAATCGACCTTGACGTCTAAATCATGCTCATCATACTCGCAGGCAGATGCGGCGGATCAGTCGCCGCGGGATGGGCAGCATGAAGATCGAAGAATTCACCCTGGAGCGCATCCAGTCGCTCTACGAGAACACCGTCGAGTTCAATCTCTCCGATAGCGGCGTCCATCCCTATTCGCTGAACGAACTGCTCAGCGCGGAGCAGCGCGCCAAGCTGATGGAGGTCGAACTCGGCTATGGCTGGACCAATGGCGCGGTCGAATTGCGCGAGGATATCGCCAAGCTCTATCGCAACCGGACCTCGGACGAGGTGATCGTCACCAACGGCTCGGCCGAAGCCAATTTCCTGATGGTGATGTCGCTGATCGAGCCGGGCGACGAGATCGTCGTCTTCGTACCGAATTACCTGCAGATCTGGGGCTGGGCGCGGGCGATCGGCGCCAATGTCAAGGAAGTGAAGCTGCGCGAGGAACTGGGCTGGACGCCCGATCTCGACGAGGTCCGCCGGGCGATCACGCCGCGGACCAAGCTGATGACGATCTGCAACCCGAACAACCCGACCGGCAGCCTACTCTCGCGCGAGACGATGGACGCGCTGGTCGAGATCGCCCGCGCGCAGGGCTGCTATCTCCATGCCGACGAAGTCTACAAGGGCGCCGAGCTCGAAACCGACGAGCCGCCCAGCTTCGCCGATCTCTACGAGAAGGCGATCATCACCAGCGGCCTCTCCAAGGCGATGGCGCTGCCCGGCCTGCGCATCGGCTGGCTGGTCGGACCGGCCAAGGACATCTACACCGCCTGGCAGAACAAGGACTACACCTCGATCACGACGAGCGCGCTGAGCGAGCATATCGCCCGCATCGTCATCCAGCCGGCCAAGCGCGCCGAGATCCTGCAGCGGAGCAAGACCATCCTGCGGGAGAACCTCGCGTTGCTGACGAACTGGGTGAAGGCGAATGACGAGTTCTTCTCCTTCGTGCCGCCCAAGGCCGGCGGCATGGCCTTCATCAAATACAGCCACTCGATGAACTCGACCGCGCTCGTGCACCGTCTGCGCGAGGAGCGCGGCATCATGCTGCTGCCGGGCGATGTCTACGGGATGGACGGCTATATCCGCATCGGCATCGGTGCGCCCGGCGAGCACCTCTCGGCGGGGTTGGAACGCTTGAGCGACTATCTCAAGTCGCAGCCGCGCTGACGGCCCGAGCATGACGCCGGAACTCGCTCCCTATCTGCCGGTCTGCGATGCGGTGGCTTTGCTGTTCCGGCCGCATGCCGAGGTCGTGCTGCACGATCTCGGCACGCAGAGCGTCGTGCATATCGCCGGGAATTTCTCGCAGCGGGTGCTCGGAGAGCCCTCCCTGCTCGACGAGATCGGCTTCGACCCGAACGAGACGATCATCGGCCCCTATGAGAAGGTGAACTGGGACGGGCGGCGGCTGAAATCGATCAGCATCGTGCTCTCAGTCGGGGCCAAGGCGATCGGCGTGCTCTGCATCAATGTCGATGTCTCACAGTTCCACGCGTTGATGCAGACGCTCTCCGCCTTCGCGACCGTGCCTGCGGGAACGGAGAAGCCGCAGGCCCTGTTCAAGGAAGACTGGCACGAGCGCATCAACGAGTTCGTGCAGCAATGGACGCAAAGCCGCGGGCTTGCGGTGACCAGCCTCAGCCGGGCCGAGAAGCGCGAGCTGGTCGCGGACCTGGCCGCCAACGGCGCCTTTGGCGGGCGCAATGCCGCCGCCTATATCTCACGCATCCTCGGGCTCGCCCGCGCGACCGTCTACAACTACCTCAACCAGGCCAACGAGACCCCGGATGCTTGACCTGTCACGTGCGGAGATCGAGGCCGCCGTCGATCTCGACCGGGCCTTCGTCGCGCTGGAGGAAGGGTTCAAGGCGGCGGCTGCCGGCCAGGTGCAGATGCCGCCTGTCGGCTATCTCGGCTTCCCCGCGCATAACGGCGACTGCCATATCAAGTTCGGCCATATCGCCGGGGATCCGATTTTCGTCGTGAAGATCGCGACGGGGTTCTACGACAACCCTGCCAAGGGCCTGCCGACGACGAGCGGCATGATGATCGCGCTTTCGGCCGAGACTGGCGCGGTCGTCGCGATCCTGCGCGACGAGGGCTGGCTCACCGACCTCAGGACCGCGCTGGCCGGCGCTATCGCGACGCGAGCGGGAATGCGGGCCGATGCGCGCCGGATCGGGATCGTCGGTGCCGGCACGCAGGCGCGGTTCCAGATCCGCGCCGCTGCGCATCTGCTGCGCGAGCGGGAGCCGTTTTTTGCGGTCTGGGCACGCTCACCGGAGAAGCTGGAAGCTCTGCGGAGCGATCTCGCAGGGGAGGGTATCGCCGTCGAGCCGGTGGCGGAACTGGAGGCGCTCTGCGCGCAGTCGGATGCGCTGATCACCGTGACGCCGGCCGCTGCACCGATCATCCGCGACGACTGGGTCAGGCCGGGCACGCATATCACCGCGCTCGGGGCCGATGCGCCGGGCAAGCAGGAGCTGGATACCGCTCTGGTCGCGCTCGCCGATACAAGGATCGCGGATTCCTTGGAGCAGAGCCTCGATCATGGCGAATTCGCCGCCGCTGCAGCGGTCGGGCTGATCGATGCGGGCGATTGCGTCGAGCTGGGTGCGGTGCTGGCCGGGGATATGCCGGCGCGCCGCTCGAACGACGACATCACCGTCGCCGACCTCACGGGGATTGCGGTCCAGGACATCGCGATCGCGCGGGTGGTGCTGGACGGGATCGGGGATAGATAACGCCGGCCGTCTTGGGATTTCCTGCGGGAACCTCGTCGTCATCCCGGACAAGCTGCGCAGCAGCGCCGATCCGGGATCCATCGAAGGGCGCCGCACTTTATGATGGATCCCGGGGCAAGCCCGGGATGACGCAGTGGTTCCCGAGCATCATTGCCGTAAGGCTCGTTAGTCAGCCCTTATGCCGCGCCAGGAAGCGATCCATCCGCGCCAGCCCGTCCCGCAGCACCTCGGTCGGGACGCCGATGCCGATGCGGATATGATTCTCGATGCCGAACCAGCTGCCGGCGACGACGAAGACGCTCTCCTCCTCGCGCAGCTTCTGCGAGAAGACCTCCGACGGCATGTCGAGCGGATAGCGCAGGAAGGCCATGCCGCCGGCCTGCGGGCGGCGCCACGACCAGTCGTTGTGCTGCGCCATCCATTGCGCCACGAGATCGGCATTGCTGCGCAGCAGATCGCGACCGCGCGCTAGCAAGCGGCCGCGCGTTTCCGGACGCATCACTTCCTCGGCGAGGATCTGGCTGAGGATGCCACTGCCGATCGTGGTGTAGTCCTGCCGCTCCGCCGCGCTGGCGACAACCTCTGCCGGCGCGACGATCCAGCCGAGGCGCAGGCCGGGGCAGGCGAAGGATTTCGACAGGCTGGAGGTGACGACGACCTTGGGATAGCTGCCCCAGAGCGTCTCGGTTTCGGCGCCGTCGATTTCGCCGCCGCGATAGATTTCGTCGACCATCAGCCAGGCGTTGTTGCGCTTCGCGATTTCGACGAGGGCGGCCCGGCTCGCGGCCGAGAGCACGCTGCCGGTGGGGTTGGCAGGGTTGGTCACGGCAATCGCCTTGGCGCCGGCCGCGACCTCGGCGAGAGCGGCGGGATCGATCTGCCAGTCGGTGTCGCCGGAGAGTTCGAGCCGGCGGATGTCGAAGCCGAGCGCGCGGCCGAGCCCGTCGATCTGCATGAAGTTAGGCAGGGCGAAGACCAAGGAGTCGCCGGGTTCAAACAGAGCCATCAGGACGATCATGGTCGCCTCGGAGGAGCCGTTGGTGACGAGCACGTTCGCGGCGGTCGCGCCGGGATACCAGGAGGCGATGTTGTTGCGCAGGTCCGGCCGGCCATCGGTCCAGCCATAGCCGAGCGGCTGCTTCAGCAGATCGCTCGCGGCCTGTTCGCCCAGGATGTCCTCGATCGACCAGGGATGGACGCCGCTCTCGGTCAGGTTGATCTCGACGTCGTTCTCGAAGAGCGTCTGGTTCCGCTCCATCTGGAAAATGTCGAACTTCACGCGAGCCTCCCGCCTTGCGGTCCGTCGCTTGCCGCTGGGGCGGCAAGGCTGTGGCAGCCATCTGTGCAAGTGGGGGCGGAGTGGGTCAAGGTAAATTTGGACAATAAATCCAATTTAGACTGATTGTTTATATCGCATGCGCAGCCGCGCTGGCTCCGCGCTCCGATTTTCCCTCCGCCTTGCCGGGAACCGCGGCAGCCCTATATCCGTTGGCCTGCCATGTTTGAATTGCCGATGCCTAGCTCGAATTTCCGCTTTCCCGGTGTCCTGAACTCCCAGGAATTGCTCGTCGCAGAAGCCGTCCAGGCCAGGGCCTGGGCCGCGATCGGGCATGACGACAGGCTCGACACCGAGCTGGAGACGGAAGCCCGCGACCGGCTGGGCCGGATCATCCTGCGCTTGATGTCGAGTGCCTCCGACTCGGTTTCGGACCTCACTTCCGCTGCCGTCGCCGAGTTCAAGGCGACCCGGCCGGTGATCCGTGTTGAGCTATCCGGACTGCAGGACGGGTAGCGCTTTGCCGTTTTCAAGAGAAACACGCAGGTCATCCCGGGCGACCGAAGGGAGACCCGGGATCCATTCCGGAGCGCTTCCGTTGAAGGCTCAGGCATGGATCCCGGATCTCCGCTTCGGTCCGTCCGGGATGACGCGCGTTGTGTTACCTCAACTCCGCCTGCTCAATGCGCGGCCATGTCGAGCGGCGGCTCGACATCATCCGTGATCGGATTGGCGAAGGGGTTCCTGGCGCGGAAGGCCGCGAACTCGTCCTTGGCTGCCTTGAGCAAAGCAGGGTCGTTCAGCACGTCCGTCGCGACGCCGGCCATCGCCTTGGCGGCGAGCGCGAGCCCCTTGTGGGCGGCCGGGGCGAGGCCCTGCGCGACGAGCTGCCAGGAATGGCCGGGCGTGCCGATCGCGTAGCAGGCGGTGCGGCACTGCACGGTCGGGACGACCCAGCTCACCGTGCCGACATCGGTCGAGCCGACGGAGGTATCGTTGCCGGCGCCGAGCGGATAGATCTCGTCGCTCAGGGCCTCGCCCTCCTTCGGCTGCAGGTCGAAGCGGCCATAGGCGGCGGCGATGTCCTGCGGGCTCAGCGTCTTCTGGAACTTGGCGGCGAAGGCGTGGTCGGCGGCGTCGAAGCCGGGACCGCCCAGCGCCAGCAGGTTGGCCTGCATCGTCTCTTCCAGCGGGCGGTTGCCGACGAGATTGGCGTCGCCCGAGAGCTGCTTGATCGCGACGGTGGTCTCGCTCATCAGGGCTGCGCCTTCGGCGATCTTCTTCACGCGGGCGACGAGTTCCCACATCTCGGAGAGCGTCGCGGCGCGGATGAGCTGGCGGGTCGTCGCGGTCGCCTGCACGACGTTGGGAGCGATGCCGCCGGCATTGATGACCGCGTAGTGGACGCGCGCGGTCGAGGGCATGTGCTCGCGCATGTAGTTCACGCCGATATGCATCAGTTCGACCGCATCGAGCGCGGAACGGCCGAGATGCGGCGCGGCGGCAGCGTGGGAGGCGCGGCCGGAGAAGGTGAACTCGATCTCGACGCAGGCCAGCGAGAAGGCGCGGTTGACGCCGTTGAACGAGGCGGGGTGCCAGCACAGGGCAATGTCGACATCATCGAAGGCGCCGGCGCGGACCATGAAGCCCTTGGCCGAGCCGCCCTCTTCCGCCGGGCAGCCATAATAGCGCACGCGGCCCTTGAGCCCGTTGGCGGCGAGATAGTCCTTCACCGCGGCCGCGGCGAGCAGCGAGGCCGAGCCCAGCATGTTATGGCCGCAGCCATGGCCGTTGCCGCCCTTCTCGACCGGGGTCTCGGTCGCGTTGCCGGCCTCCTGGCTGAGGCCCGGCAGGGCGTCGAACTCGCCCATGATCGCGATGACCGGGCCGCCTTCGCCGGCCTCGCCGACGACGGCCGTCGGGAGGCCTGCGACGCCGGTCGTGACGCGAAAACCTTCGCTTTCCAGCATGGCGCTGTGCTCGGCGGCCGAGCGGACCTCCTGATAGTTCAGCTCGGGCATGTGCCAGATGCGGTCGGAGAGCCCGAAATAGGCCGGGGCCTTGTCGTCGACCCGACGCCAGACATCCTTGCTGTTGCTCATGGGTAGGTTCCTCCTGCGCGGGTCGCTCGGCCCGATTCCGTGCCGGTTTCTGGCATGCGGCGCGGGCGGCTCACAAGCGAGCTGGCGGCAGGGTTCGCCTGCGCTGGCGACAGAGGCGGGGGGCATCATCCTGTGAATCGAAGGCCCAGCTTCGCTCGCGAAATTGCGTCAGGGGCAAGAGCAGGCAAGAAATAATACTTTCGGATTGAACTGATTCAATTATAGAGGGGCGATTGCAAGTAGCGATCGGTCTCATTTGCTGCAGGTCATTTACGTTTTGCCGCTTTCTCTCGGAGGCTGTTTCTGCGATAGGGCAAGGATAACTTCACATGACAGCGCTGGCATGAAACATCATTCGCTCCGGATCGCCGCCCTCGCCGCAGTTCTCGCGGCCAGTTCCGTCACCGCGCCCGCGCTTTGGGCTCAGGAGGCACCTGCGGCCTCTGCCACGCCGCAGCGCCCGGCTCCCCGCGCGCCTGCCAAGCCGGCCCAGCCTGCGCCGAGCGTCGGCCAGCCCGCCGCCCAGGCCGCGACGCTGCCGAATGGCGCCAGCGCGATCAACGAGACCTATGGCGACTGGACCGTCGATTGCCGCATCGCGAACGGACAGCGGCTTTGCGTGCTGCTGCAGTCGCAGGGCAACAGCCAGACCGGCCAGCGCGTCTTCGCCATCGAGTTGCGCGCGCCGAGGGATGGGCGCGCCGAGGGCACGATCCTGTTCCCGTTCGGCATGAAGCTGGAGAACGGCGCGGTGCTCAGGCTCGACGACAAGGATCTCGGCCAGGGCCTGCGCTTCTCGACCTGCCTGGCGCAGGGTTGCCTGCTGCCGATCTCGTTTACGACGGTGGCGACCGACGCGATGAAGGCGGGCAAGGCGCTGACGGTCGCGGCGCTGAACCTGTCGAACAACGAGCCGATCTCGTTCAACGTCTCGCTGGGCGGTTTCGGCGCGGCGCTCGATCGCATCGCGCAGATCGACAAGTAGCCGGCAATCGGACCCGACCCGTGATTGGTGGTTTTCGTCGCCGGGCCGCCGCGCCGTAGCGGAAATCACCAAAGCCGGCTGGTGCCACATAGAAATTTGGCTCGTTCTGCCAGTGCTTCCGTGCATGATCGGCTGCATTGGGAGTTCGGGCCACATTCATGACAACAGATCCGCGCCTGCCGTTTCTCGCCGAGCTCGAGAAGAAGATCCTCTGGCTGGCCTCGTGGACGATCCACAACGCCAACCATATCCGCCAGAACGAGGACGGGATGAAGGTCGGCGGGCACCAGGCCTCCTCGGCCTCGCTCGCCACGATCATGACGGCGCTCTACATGGCCGCGCTGAAGCCGCAGGACCGGGTCGCGGTAAAGCCGCATGCCTCGCCGATCTTCCACGCCATCAACTATCTGATGGGGCTCCAGACCCGCGAAAAGCTCGAGAATTTCCGCGGCTACAAGGGCGCGCAGAGCTATCCCTCGCGCACCAAGGATATCGACGACGTCGATTTCTCGACCGGATCGGTCGGCCTGGGCGTCGCGCAGACGCTGTTCTCGTCGCTGACGCAGGACTACGTGAAGGCGCATGGCTGGGCGAAGGACCGGCCCGAAGGCCGCATGGTCTCGCTGATCGGCGATGCCGAGCTCGACGAGGGCAATATCTTCGAGGCCCTGATGGAGGGCTGGAAGCACGGCCTGCGCAATACCTGGTGGATCATCGACTATAACCGCCAGTCGCTCGACGCCGTGATCCGCGAGGGGCTCTACGACCGGTTCGAGACGATGTTCCGCAATTTCGGCTGGGACGTCGTCACGCTGAAATACGGCTCGCTGCAGCAGGCGGCGTTCAAGGAGAAGGGCGGCGAGCGGCTGAAGGCCTGGATCGATTCCTGCCCGAACCAGCTCTATTCGGCCCTGACTTTCCAGGGTGGCGCTGCCTGGCGGAAGCGGCTGATGGACGATCTCGGCGACCAGGGGCCGGTGACCACGCTGATTGAGAAGCGCTCGGACGCCGAACTCTCGAAGCTGATGTGCAATCTCGGCGGCCATGACCTGCCGTCGATCCTGGAGGCCTTCGAGGCGATCGATCATGACCGACCGGTCTGCTTCCTCGCCTATACGGTGAAGGGCTTCGGGCTGCCGATCGCCGGGCATAAGGACAACCATGCCGGGCTGATGACCAAGGAGCAGCTCGACGGCTTCCGCAAGGCGAACGGCGTTCGCCTCGGCCACGAATGGGATTTGTTCGAGGGGCTCGACTTGCCCGAGAGCGAGATGCGGGCCTTCCTCGACAAGGTGCCGTTCTTCTCGCAGGGGCGGCGACGCTTCTCGGCCCCGAAGCTGCCGGTTCCGGACAAGCTGGAGGCGGGCATCCAGCCGTCGATGTCCACCCAGATGGGCTTCGGCAAGGTTCTGGACGATCTCGCCAAGACGGGCGGGCCGCTCGCCGATCGCATCGTGACGACGGCGCCGGACGTCACCGTCTCGACCAATCTCGGGCCCTGGGTGAACCGGCGCGGGCTCTTTGCCAAGGCGTCGATGGCCGACACCTTCAAGGACGAGCGCATTCCCTCGATGCAGAAATGGGAGTTCTCGCCGAAGGGGCAGCATGTCGAGCTCGGCATCGCCGAGATGAACCTGTTCATTAATCTCTCGGCGCTGGGCCTGTCGCATTCGATCTTCGGCGAGCGGCTGATCCCGATCGGCACGCTCTACGACCCGTTCATCTCGCGCGGGCTCGATGCGCTGAACTATGCCTGCTACCAGGATGCGCGTTTCATGGTGGTGGCGACGCCGTCCGGCGTGACGCTGGCGCCGGAGGGCGGCGCGCACCAGTCGATCGCGACGCCGCTGATCGGCATGAGCCAGGACGGACTCTGCTCCTTCGAGCCAGCCTTCGTCGACGAGCTTGCGGTGATGATGCGCTGGTCGTTCGACTACATGCAGCGCGACGGCGAGGGCGATCCGGACGAGCGCACCTGGCTGCGCGACGAGACCGGCGGCTCGGTCTATCTGCGCCTCTCGACCCGGCAGGTCGAGCAGCCTAGCCGGGCGATGACGCCGGATTTGGAGCGCGCCATCATCGACGGGGCCTATTGGCTCAGGAAGCCGGGGCCGAACGCGTCTGTCGTGATCGCCTATACCGGCGCGGTCGCGCCCGAGGCGATCGAGGCGGTCGGGCTGCTCTCCGAGGACCGGCGCGATGTCGGGTTGCTCGCGATCACATCAGCCGACCGGCTCAATGCCGGCTGGCAGGCGGCGGAGCGGGCGCGACAGCGTGGCAACCATGCGGCGACAAGCCATGTCGAGCGGCTGCTCGGCGATCTCTCGCGCGATTGCGGCATCGTCTCGGTTCTGGACGGGCATCCGGCGACGCTGGCCTGGCTCGGCAGCGTGCATGGCCACCGGCAGAAGGCGCTCGGCGTCGAACACTTCGGGCAGACCGGCACCGTCGCCGATCTCTACCGGCATTTCGGCATCGACGCGAACGCGATCGTGCATGCGGCGAACGCGGCGGCGCCGGGGCGGCCGGTGCGTTATCTCAGGGCGTTACCGGAGTGACGCGCGCCTAAGGAAAGCGTGCGCCAATGAAGAGTGTCATCCCGTGCGCGCTGCGGCATGCAATGCCGCTGCGCAGACACGGGATCGCGCGACGAGAAGGCGCCTTTTTCTGAGGACGGTCCCGTGTCTGCGCCGCAGCGTTTCACGCAGCAGCGCGCACGGGATGACACGTGCCCTTCAGGGAGGCGTCCGTCAGAAACGCGGCGTCGCGAAGGTGTTGGCGAAGGGGTTCGCGCCCGCGCCGATGCGGCCGGGCAGGGTGCCCTCGCCATAGAGGTCGCCGGTGTTCACATAGACAGGCGAAGCCGACATGTGCTGGCTGGCATAGCGGTTCAGCGAGCCGACGGGCACGACGTTGCCGGCATCGAAATAGCTGCGCTTCTGCACGGTGACGCGCAGCGGCCCACGGCGGCTCTGTGCTTCGGCAATGCTGACCATCACGGTCGAAGCCGTCGCGGCGACGGCGAGGATGGCGGCTACGCGCTTGAACGACATCATGACGGCAATCTCCGGGAGCGGATCGATCCGCTCGATGTAAGCATCGAAAAACCGGTGCAAAGGCTAGCATCGCGTCGTTAACAACTTTGTTAGCGCTCGCGGCGGGGCTTTTTCGCGCGCCGCGGGCGCGGCTCGGGTGTTGGTTCGGCGGTGGCTGTCTTCATGCGCAGGGCCGGCATCGTGCCGTCCGCGTCGAGCCAGGAGACCTTGCGGCCGGTCGCCGCGAGGCGCGGCGTGGCGCAGCCCGGGTGACGCTGGAGCTCGCTGCGGGCAAACGCGGCGCGCAGTTCGGGGTCGGCGCCGGCATTCGCGAGGTCGAGCCGGTCGATCAGGCAGGTCAATTGCTTGCGGTCGCTGGGCTTGGCGCCAGCGCACCACCAGCCGTTCATCATGAAGGGAGCGTCGGAACCCATGGTGCGGAAGGCGAGACAGACGCGGCTCTCGGTGCCGTCGCCGAGGACGATATCGGCGGTTTCAAGCGGACCGAAGCGGGTTTCGATGAGCGCGGGCGTGCTGCCTCGCTCGACAGCGAGGCTGCGAAGCGCCGCCGCATGCACCAGCGCGACCATGAAGGAGCCGGAATGGGCAGCGACGCCGTCGCCCGTCTTCAAGCGTAGCGAGAGATGAGCAGCGGAGCCTGCGAAAGTGCCGAAACTCAGGAGGTCCTCGCGCTGGCCGCCATCGCGGCTGCGACGGGCCTCGATCGCGGGAGTTTCACGGCCGAGTTCCGGCGCTTCGAGATTGAAGATGGCGATCGGGCGGGTGATCGCGATCCAATCTGCTTCGGTCGTCGCGAGGAGCGGCTTGCGGTTGACGGTGGTCTGGGTGGTCGCGGCGGCAACCGGAGATGCGAGGCTGGCCAATTGGGACTGGCCTTCGCCACTCCCGGACAGTGCCGTGACGAGCGCGGCTGTCAGGCTGATGCCGCCGAGCGCGGCCGCAATGCGCCAGGCGAGGGCGCCCGGCAAGCCGAGGCCGTTGCGCGGCACGAGGCGGCGAAGGGCACGGGACGCGATGCGGAAGCCGCTCTCGATCCGGTCGACGCAGGTGATGAGAGCCGGGACGAGATCGATCCGCCTGAGCCTAGCCCACGCACCGCGGAATCTGATGCCGGCAACGGACAAGACATGCCGCAAGTGCTGCGACAGGGGCCGCAACCGGTCCATCAACTCGTCCGAACGCACACGCAACCCGTCACTCCCGCGCGCCGAAACACCGGCCGCGCAATCCTCGATCGAGAGGGCAGGCTGGACCGTGAGAGTCGCTGCCGGGTTACCGACGCCGGCCAATCGACCGGCAGCGTGAACAAGGGGTCAACGGGCAGGGTTAATGCGCTGGCCGGGCGCCACTATGAGGAGGAGATTGACTTTTCGTCGTTCCCGGTGTTCTGACAAGGCGTGGTGCAAGGTTGCGCCGCCTTGCGAAGTTTTCAGCCCTTCGGGATTGGCTCTGTGACTGTCCGTCTGACGACGACGAAACTCACGACCAAAACGACGACCGGGAAAACCGGCCTGTCGCGCTGACGCTTCGCCTCGGTTCCGGGTCCATCTCCCCCCGGCGGGGAGAGATCGCCGAACCCGCCCGAAACCGGTGCGGGGCGGCCCCCAAAGGGAGACCCGAACCGCCTTATCCGCAAAGGATCACATCATGAGCTTCAAGGTCGCAATCGTCGGTGCAACCGGCAATGTAGGCCGCGAGATGCTGGACATTCTCGCCGAGCGCGCCTTCCCCGTCGGCGAGGTCGTGGCGCTCGCCTCCTCGCGCTCGGTCGGCACCGAGGTCTCGTTCGGCGACAAGACGCTGAAGTGCAAGGCCCTCGAGCATTACGATTTCTCCGACACCGATATCTGCCTGATGTCGGCGGGCGGCGACGTCTCGAAGGCCTGGTCGCCGAAGATCGGCGCGCAGGGCTGCGTCGTCATCGACAATTCCTCGGCCTTCCGCATGCACCCCGACGTGCCGCTGATCGTGCCGGAGGTGAACGCCGCCGCCGCCGCCGGCTTCACCAAGATGAACATCATCGCCAACCCGAACTGCTCGACCGCGCAGCTCGTCGTCGCGCTGAAGCCGCTGCACGACAAGTTCGGCATCAAGCGCGTCGTCGTCTCGACCTATCAATCGGTCTCCGGCGCCGGCAAGGAAGGCATGGACGAATTGTTCAACCAGACCCGCGCCGTGTTCTCGGCCGGCGAGGTCACCACCAAGAAGTTCCCGAAGCGCATCTCCTTCAACCTCATTCCGCATATCGACGTCTTCATGGAGGACGGCTTCACCAAGGAAGAGTGGAAGATGGTGGTCGAGACCAAGAAGATCCTCGACAAGAAGATCAGGCTGACCGCGACCTGCGTGCGCGTGCCGGTCTTCATCGGCCATTCCGAGAGCGTGAACATCGAGTGCGAGAAGCCGATCACAGCCGACGAGGCGCGCGAGGTGCTGCGCACCGCTCCGGGCATCCTCGTGATCGACAAGCACGAGCCCGGTGGTTACATCACCCCGCATGAGGCGGCCGGCGAGGACGCGACCTATATCTCGCGTATCCGCGAGGACTCGACCGTCGAGAACGGCCTCGCCTTCTGGTGCGTCTCCGACAACCTGCGCAAGGGCGCGGCGCTGAACGCCGTGCAGATCGCCGAGGTTCTGGTCAACCGCAAGCTGATCCAGCCGCGCAAGCAGGCTGCGTAAGACAAGCTGCGCTGCCCGGCCCTGGCCGATACCGGGCAGGGTCACAGGCCATGTCCACGCGCATGGGCGGGCGACCGTCTTTGCGTGTGGCTATGCCGGGCAAAAGGGCTAAGGCTTGCGCATTCCCAGAGTGCGAACCGAGCCCTTGTCCAAAGCTCCCCTTGATCAATCGCCGGTCGTCCCTCCGCAGGAAGGCAGGCCGCTGCGCGTCGACAATTCCGCGCGCGGCATCGCACTTGTGCTGCTCTCAGCCATCTTCATGTGCAGCGGCGACATCGCCTCCAAATATCTGGCGACCACCTTGCCCGCGCTCCAGATCACCTGGATGCGCTACGGCACCTTCGCCGCGATCATGCTCGTCACCATCAGCTTCACCGGCGGCTTCCGCAGGATGAGCACGCGCCGGCCGGGCCTGCAGGTGCTGCGGGCCCTGGGCGTGACGGTTTCCTCGATCCTGTTTGTGGCCGGGCTGCACGACCTGCCGATGGCGGACGCGACTGCAACCTCCTTCGTCTCGCCGCTCTTCGTGACGGCGCTGTCCATTCCCATCCTCGGCGAGATCGTCGGCTGGCGGCGCTGGCTTGCCACGAGCGTCGGGCTGATAGGCGTGCTGGTCGTGGTGCGCCCCGGCGGCGACGGCTTTCACAGCGCGTCGTTCTTCGTTCTCGGGTCATCGTTCTTCTGGGCGTTTTCGCTGATCGTCACCCGGATGATGAGCCGCACCGAGATCCCTGTGGTGACGCTGGCCTATTCCGCCACGATCGGCTTCATCCTGCTGTCGCTGGCCGTGCCGTTCAGCTGGCAGGCGCTCGATCTCAACACGATCCTGATCGGGCTCTTCATCGGTGGCATCTCGACGATCGGGCATATCTTCCTGATCCAGGCCTTCCGCTACGCGGATGCCTCGCTGCTGGCGCCCTTCGCCTATTCCCAGCTGCTCTGGTCCTCGATCTTCGGCTATCTGGTCTTTGCAGCGATCCCGGACATCTGGACCTATGTCGGCGCGGCTATCATTGCGGCTTCGGGACTCTATATCGCCCATCGCGAGCGCATCCGGGCGAAGCTGGTCGCCGGCTGACGGCGTCGATGTTCAGTCGCGCGGTTGGGCGCCGTAGCGCGCCATGAACATCGCGACCGCTTCGCCGACGACGTGGCTGATTTCCTCGTCGCTCGGGGGCGTACGGACGGCGTTGAACAGGCGCGGGCGGGTCAGGGTCGACTGGCAGAGATCGAGAAACTGGACGGCGGCGAGATAGGTGTCGTCGATCGCGAGCTTGCCTTCGGCCACCATGCGGTCGAGATAGCCCGCGATCAGCTTGGAGCCGAGCATCGGGCCGTTCTCGTAGAAACCACGGCCGAGCTCAGGCATGCGCTCGGCGACGCCGATGACGACACGATGGGCGCTGACGGCGAGGTCGCCGTTGATCATTCTGACGATGCAGAGTCCGAACCTGGTCAAAGCCCGCACGGGATCGGAATCCTCGTTCAGGGCTTCGAGCGCGCCGCGCTTCTGGGCTTCGCGCTCGCGCTGGATCAGCGCGACGAAGAGATGCTCCTTGTCCTCGAAATAGACGTAGAGCGTGCCCTTCGACACGTTCGCGGCGGCTGCGATATCACTCATGCTGGCGGCGTCGAAGCCGCGCGAGGTGAAGATGTGCAAGGCGCCGTCCAGGATCTGGCGGCGCTTGTCGGGATCGGTGCCGGCGATCCGGCGATTGCGTGGTCCCGTCTTTACCGGGCTTTCAGAGCTTTCCGACATCTCATCCCGGCCCGGTCTGCGGGCCCTGCATGGCAGCTGCGAAAAAGAATCGAACCAATCGGTTCGATTTGGCTTGATATGCATCATGCGCCGCGCTACTTCAAGCGCAATCGAACCGGTTGGTTCGAATTGACATGCAGGACGCCCAATGTCTGCTGAAACCGCTGCCGAACACCGTCGCGACCGGCTGAAGCTGGTCGATGCCAAGGCCGAGACCGCCCAGCCGGCGGCCGAGCCCGCCACCGCCCGTGACGCACAGGCGAAGACCTCCCCGCCCGAAACCGCCGAGGCCAAGGCCAAATCCGGCAAGAGCCCGCTGAAGCGCGGCGCGCTGCTTGTCGTGGGCGCTGCCGTCGTGGGGACCGGGCTCTGGTACGGTGTCGACTGGTGGCGCAATGGCCGCTTCATCGTCTCGACCGATGACGCCTATGTCGGCGCCGAGATGGCGACCGTCTCGGCCAAGCTCTCCGCCAATATCGCGTCCGTTTCCGCGCGGCAGAACCAGGAGGTCAAGGCCGGGCAGCCGCTCGTCGCGCTCGATGACGGTGACTGGCGGATCGCGCTCGACAGCGCCCGCGCCAAGTCCGCGACGGCGCAGGCGACGCTCGCCCGCATCGACAGTCAGGTCGAGGCCGCGCGCGCCGCCCAGTTGCAGGCGCAGGCGCAGCAGAATTCGGCCGAGGCGGCCGTGACGCGCACGACAGCCGATTTCGACCGCGCCAATAGCCTAGCCGCCAAGTCCTACGGTTCGCAGGCGACACTCGATGCCGCGACCGCGGCCCGCGATCAGGCTGTCGCTGCAGTGGCGAGCGCCAAGGCCGGCGTCGTGCAGGCGCAGGCCAATATCAAGGTGCTGGAGGCGCAGCGCATCGAGGCCGCCCGACAGATCGACGAGCTGAAGGTGGCCGAGCAGAAGGCCGAGCGCGATCTCTCCTTCATGAAGATCGCCGCGCCGATCGACGGCGTCATCGCCAATACCAATGTCCAGATCGGCGACCTCGTCGGCGCCGGCAAGCGCCTGATGTCGATCGTTCCGCTCGACCAGGTCTATGTCGACGCCAATTTCAAGGAAACGCAGGTCGGGCCGCTGAAGAGGGGCGACAAGGCGAGCATCACCGTCGACGCCCTGCCGGGACAGGTCTTCCACGGCACGGTCAGCGGCATCGCCGGCGGCACGGGCTCCGTCTTCACGCTGCTGCCGCCCGACAATGCGACCGGCAACTTCACCAAGATCGTGCAGCGCGTGCCGGTGCGCATCGCGCTCGATCCGGCCTCGACGGCGAAGCATGCGCTGCGGCCGGGCATGTCGGTGGTCGTCTCGATCGATCCGCGGCCGGTCAGCCAGCGCTGATCAAGCGCCATTGATGAAGCGGGTCATCCCGCACGCGCTGCGGCACGAAGTGCTGCTGCGCAGATGCGGGACCGCAGGACGAAATGTGATCGGCTCCCGGCGCTGTGAGGGCGCCTCATTCTGATGACGGTCCCGCGTCTGCGCAGCAGCGTTTCACGCTGCAGCGCGCGCGGGAAGACACCCCGATGAAAGGCAGGCCGTCATGGCCACTGCGACCCTGAATCCGGGCGCCGGCGCCAAACCCGCCGAGGACGCCATCCCGCTCCGCCGGATCTTCGCCTTCATGGCGATGGTCTTCGGCATGTTCATGGCGATCCTCGATATCCAGATCGTCTCCGCCTCGCTTGCGGAGATCCAGGCCGGCCTGTCCGCCTCGTCCGACGAAGTCGCCTGGGTCCAGACCGCCTATCTGATCGCCGAAGTCATCATGATCCCGCTGTCGGGCTATCTCAGCCGGGCGCTGTCGACGCGCGTGTTCTTCTCGATCGCCGCGGCGGGCTTCACCATTGCCAGCGTGCTCTGCGCGCAGGCCACCTCGATCAACGAGATGATCCTGTGGCGGGCGGTGCAGGGCTTCATCGGCGGTGGCATGATTCCCGGCGTCTTCGCGGCAGCCTTCACCATCTTCCCGCCGTCGAAGCGGCCGGTGATTTCGCCGCTGATCGGGCTCGTCGCGACGCTGGCGCCGACGATCGGCCCCACCGTCGGCGGCTATCTCAGCCATGCCTTCTCCTGGCACTGGCTGTTCCTGGTCAATGTCGTGCCTGGCATCGCGGTGACGATCGCGGCCTGGACGCTGATCGATTTCGACAAGCCCGACCACAGCCTGATCAAGCGCTTCGACTGGCTCGGACTCGCCGCCATGGCGGCGTTCCTCGGCAGCCTCGAATACGTGCTGGAGGAGGGGACGCGGCTGGACTGGTTCCAGAGCCACGAGATCGTGTTGTTCTCGGTCGTGATGGTCGCCGGTGCTGTCCTGTTCTTCTGGCGGGCGCTGACGCGCGACGATCCGCTGGTCGATCTCTATGCGTTCAAGAATCGCAATTTCGCCTTCGGCTCGCTGTTCTCCTTCACGATGGGCATCGGCCTCTACGGGCTGACCTATCTCTACCCGGTCTATCTCGGGCGTATCCGCGGCTATGACGCACTGATGATCGGCGAGACGATGTTCGTCACCGGTCTGTGCATGTTCCTGACGGCCCCGATCGCCGGGCGCCTTTCGACCAAGCTCGACCCGCGCGCGATGATGATGATCGGCTTCGGCGGCTTCGCGGTCGGCACCTGGTGGGCCTCCTTCATCACCTCCGACTGGGATTTCTACGAGCTGATGGTTCCCCAGATCCTGCGTGGCTGCTCGCTGATGCTGTGCATGGTGCCGATCAACAACATCGCGCTGGGCTCGCTGCCGCCGCAGCAACTCAAGAACGCGTCCGGGCTCTACAACCTGACCCGCAATCTCGGCGGCGCCGTCGGGCTCGCGGTGATCAACACGATGCTGAACACCCGTACCGATCTGCATATCACCCGGCTCCACGAGATGGTCGTTGCCGGGCGCCAAGTGGCGGAGGAGGCGATCGCCAACACGGCGCAGCGTTTCATCGACTACGGCGATGCGGCGCAGACGATGGCGCTCGCCCTGATCAACCAGCGCGTCCACAAGCAGGCGCTGGTCATGGCCTTCGGCGATGTCTTCCTCGGGCTGACCATGATCTTCGCGAGCCTGGTCGTGATGGCGTTGTTCCTACGCAAGCCGCCGAAGCCCGTCGCAGGCGCTGGCGGCGGCGGTCACTAGGCGATTCCGCGCGTGGCTGCCGGCTGCGCGAAGCTGAGAAATGATCTCCGTGGATGCCGCAGCCATGCGTTCAGGGCAGGGCGTCGGCACGGCGGTCACGCGGTTGTGCTGTGGGCGCTGCCCGATGTCGCAGCTGCGAAGATTGACATTTGAGCGGTGCTTTGCCAAAAATGACAATAATATCAGTAGTTTAGATGTTTTCTAAACTACGCTGCCGAGGTTCGGCGTGTGGAAGGCGTTACAATGAGCGTTCTGGCGAGCAAGGATCACGATCACAGGCCGGTGGCGGCCGATCATATCCCGTGGCCGCAGAAAAATCCGTCGAGCTGCCCGATCAGCGCCGTGAAGGCGCGGTTGCGGACGGCGGGCCTGCGTCCGACGCGCCAGCGCATGGCTCTGGGCTGGCTGCTCTTCGCCAAGGGCGACCGTCATGTCAGCGCCGAGATGCTCTATGAGGAGGCGCTGCGGGCGCGCGAGCCGCTCTCGCTTGCGACCGTCTACAATACGCTGCGCCAGTTCTCGGAAGCCGGCCTGCTGCGCCAGGTCTCGGTCTCCGGTCCGAAGACCTTCTTCGACACCAATGTGTCGGAGCATCACCATTTCTACAACGAGGACGACGAGACCGTCACCGACATCCCCGGCTCGATGATCCAGGTTGCCGGACTGCCGGACGCGCCTGAGGGCATGATGATCTCCTCGGTCGAGGTCATTGTCCGCCTGCGCAGCGCCGATGGCGAGGAAATCGAGACCAAGCGGGTGGTGGGCCACCACGCGTGATCGTCTGCTCCTGCAACGTTCTGTCCTGCGGCCAGATCAAGGGGACTGTCGCTGCTGACGGCAGCGGCCCCCGGACAGCCGGCGAGGTCTACGATTGCCTGGGCTGCAGCCCGGATTGTGGACGTTGCGCGCGTGAGGTCCGGGCGCTTCTGGCCGAGGCCCGCGCCGTCTGCGCGACGCAATGCGGCGGTTGCGCCAGCCGCGAGATCGAGTGCGCGGTGCATGTCTCGGTCGGTATCATGCTCGACGGGATCGAGCTGAACGACGAGAGCATCGCGGCCTGAGCGCCGCTGCGGCCTCCTGCTCGATCAAAAGCGCCGAGACCGCTTTTTAGCTCTTCACTTCCGGCCAGTCCGTGCCTACATTAGTATCATTCTAATGTGGATTGCGGAGTGGACCCCATGAAGGGCGACAAGAAGGTCATCGAATACCTCAACAAGGGGCTGCGTTCGGAGCTCACGGCCATCAACCAGTACTGGCTGCATTACCGCATGCTGGACAACTGGGGCCTCAAGGACATGGCCAAGACCTGGAAGAAGGAATCGATCGAGGAGATGGTCCATGCCGACCGCTTCGTCGACCGCATCCTTTTCCTCGAGGGTTTCCCCAACCTGCAGACGCTCGACCAACTGCGCATCGGCGAGACCGTCAAGGAAGTGATCGAGTGCGACCTCAAGGCTGAGCTCGAAGCGCGCACGCTCTACCAGGAAGCGGCGAAGTACTGCCGCGAGGTCGGCGATTTCCCGTCCGAGGACCTGTTCAAGGCCCTGATGAAGGATGAGGAAGGCCATATCGACTTCCTCGAGACCCAGCTCGACCTCATCAGCCGCATCGGCATCGAGCTCTACACCCAGAAGCATATCGGCGGCCTGGAAGGCGACGACCACGGCCACTGAGTCGGTTGACGCGCGTCGCTTCGGCGGCGCGCGGTCTGCAAGGCCTGCCGTGCCAAAAGAAAAGGCCCGCCATTGGCGGGCCTTTGTGATTCCAGCGAAGCTGCGTCGCGTCAGATGAAGCTGACGTCGGCTGCTTCCGGGCCCTTGCGGCCGGTGCGGATCGAGAAGCGCACGCGCTGCCCGTCCATCGGCGGCTGCAGGCCGCTGCGGCCCAGCGAAGAGACGTGCAGGAACACGTCCGGGCCGCCCTTGTCCGGAGCGATGAAGCCGAAGCCCCGATCCGAGTTGAAGAACTTCACGGCGCCGTCATAGGGGCCTTCGACCGGACCGCTGTTGCGATCCTGGAAGCCGCCACCACGCGGGCCGCGATCGCCGCCGCCGAAGCCGCCGCGATCACCACCGCCGTAGCCACCGCGATCGCCGCGGTCGTTATAACCACCGCGATCGCCGCCGAAGCCGCCGCGATCCCGGTCGCCATAGCCGCCACCGCCGAAATCATCGCGCGGGGGACGGGGCGAGAAGGCGCGGGGAGCCGGCGCGGTCTGCGAGGCGGTCGACGCATCGATCTCATGGATCGCCACGACCTGGAGGCCGCGGCGGCCTTCGCCGAGATCGGCGACGATCGTCGCGCCGGGCAGCAGGTCCTGCTGGTCGAGCGGGCCGATGGCCGAGACGTGCAGGAAGACATCGCCCGAACCATCGGAGGGCGATGCGAAACCGAACCCCTTCTCGGGGTCGAACCACTTGACCTTGGCTTCGATGTTTTCGTGGGTGACGAAAGGCTGGGCAGCCGGAGGCTTGCGACGATCGAACATGGAGCTTCAAATATGAGTGACCGGGAGCACGCAACTTAGCTCATGCCGGACGCGCCGTCATCGGGGTCAATGCGAAATTATTGCATGGCATTTTACGGCGTTACAGTGGTTTTTTCGCCCCCGTCCCCAACGTCATGCCGTGCCTTTTCCATGCGCTCAGTGCATGAGAGTGCGGGGTGTTCACTTGATTTTTGCGTGGACCCGGCAAAAATGCCGCGGATCGTGCACTTGCCATCGTGCGGACGTAATACGATGTGATGAGCAAGTCAGGGAAGACAACGCCTCCTGGTCGGTTCGCGCAAGACTTGCGCTGTTCAGGAGATGAGAATTGGTTCGTTCGCGACAGTCCGGCAAGAAGGCCGGCGATGGCGTGATCCGCAGGCTGTGGCCGACGGAGCGCGATCTCTTCAAGGAGCATCTGCTCAGGCTCGATGCCGTCACGCGCCACCAGCGTTTCGGCACGGCGGTCAATGACGCGTTTCTTGAGAACTATGCCAGGACGACGTTTGGCGTCGGTGGCCTGGTCTATGCCTATGTGGTCGATGGCGTGGTGCGCGGGGCGGCCGAGCTGCGCGGCCTCGACGACATCATCGCGCTCACCGGCGAAGCCGCCTTCAGCGTCGAGACGCCGTGGCGGCGGCGTGGCGTCGGTTCGCAATTGTTCGGGCGCCTGATCACGGCAGCACGCAATCGCAGCGTCCGCACGCTCTATCTGACCTGCCTGCCGGAGAATGCGGCGATGCGCCGGCTCGCGGCGAAGTTCGAGGCCGATCTGGTCGGCGGCTATGCCGATGTCGAGGGCGTGATCGCGACCGGTGCCCCGACGCCCTTCACGATCCTCGACGAGGCGCTCGACAATGCCCGGGGCTTCGCGACCATGGCGCTGTCGATCCAGAAGAGCTTCTGGCCGAGCACCTTGCTGACCCGGACCTTCGGGGCCTGAACCCCGAGAAGCTACGCAACGGCATTGATCCAGCCGTCGTCATGCTCGCCCTTGTGGCGAGCGTCGATGTCTTGAACACCGCGTTCGACCAGCGAAGACGTGGGTGGTCGGGACAGGCCCGACCATGACGTGCAGGCTGTTATCTAGCGGTTCATCGACAGCGAGGCGCCGGATTTCGTGACGGCGCCGTCGAGCGCGCCCGAGCCGGAACTGCGCAGCCGGGCTGCGACGGTGCCGCCCTGCTGATAGAGATAGACCTCGCCGTCGCGGAAATCCCAGGCCGAGATCTTCTGCAGATCCTTGTTGGCGCAGCCGGACGAGGAGGCGCGATAGAGATCAAGCGTCGGCGAGCTCGACAATTGCACCCGACAGGTACCGCCGGTCGCTTCGCGGGCCGTCCAGCCGCCGACGACGCTGTCGCGGCTGGCCGAGGGGCGTGGCGTCGCTGCCGGGGCTGAGCCGAGGCCGGCAACCTGATTGTTGCTGCCGCGCAGGCCGGGATCTTGCGTCGGCTGGCCGGTCGGGGGCAGGGGCTGGCCCTGCGGCGCGCCGCCGGCATTGGGGTCGAAGAACGGATCCTGGGGCGGGGGCAGGGCGCCGCCGCCCTGCGGGCCTCCCGCGGCGGGATAACCGCCGGCTTGCGGGGGCGCAGCCGGATAGCCGCCAGGCGGCGGCAAGGGCTCCGAGGTGATCGGGGCGGAGCTCACCGGCGGTGCGGAGGGCAGGGGTTGGCTGTAAGAGGGCTGGTTCATCACCGGCCCGCTGAAGCGCTGCGATCCGGCGCAGGCGGTCAGGGCCACCAGAGGCAGCAAGGCGGCCGCGCGGACGAAGGCGGCGGGCGATGCGGTCTTGATCGTCGTCGTCATCAGGCGCGGGTTCCGATCTCGGTCAGCCGAACGTTGCGTCATTATCAGGAAACGCGATGAACGCGGCATGAGCATGGTCTAACCCAGGCCAGCGGCATTGCGAACCCTCGATATCGGCTGCGGTTCCCGCCGGTGGGCTCAATCCCATGAAAAAGGCCTGCGCGCCGATGCGAACAGGCCATTTTCGGTCTCATCCCGAAGGAGAGCGTCTTACCCCGCCTTGCGCTTGTTCTGGCGGTTGGCGACGAGGTCGTCGACGACGGCGGGATCGGCGAGCGTCGAGGTGTCGCCGAGCGCGCCGTACTCATCCTCGGCGATCTTGCGCAGGATGCGGCGCATGATCTTGCCGGAGCGCGTCTTGGGCAGGCCCGGCGCGAACTGGATCAGGTCCGGCGAGGCGATCGGGCCGATCTCCTTGCGGACATAGGCGACGAGGTCCTTGCGTAGCGTCTCGCTCGGCTCCTCGCCTGACATCAGCGTGACATAGGCATAGATGCCCTGGCCCTTGATGTCGTGGGGGTAGCCGACGACCGCGGCCTCCGAGACAGACGGATGCGCGACCAGCGCCGATTCGACCTCGGCGGTACCCATGCGGTGGCCGGAGACGTTGATGACGTCGTCGACGCGGCCGGTGATCCAGTAGTAGCCGTCGGCGTCGCGCCGGCAGCCGTCGCCGGTGAAGTACTTGTTCGGGTAGGTCGCGAAATAGGTTTCCTCGAAGCGCTTATGGTCGCCGTAGACCGTGCGCATCTGGCCGGGCCAGCTCTCGGCGATGACGAGGTTGCCCTCGCAGGCGCCTTCCAGGACCTTGCCCCCGGCGTCGACGATCTCGGGCTTGACGCCGAAGAAGGGCCGCGTCGCCGAGCCGGGCTTCAGCGGGGTCGCGCCGGGCAGCGGCGTGATCAGGATGCCGCCGGTCTCGGTCTGCCACCAGGTGTCGACGATCGGGCAGCGGCGCTCGCCGACGACGCGGTGATACCACTCCCAGGCTTCCGGATTGATCGGCTCGCCGACCGAGCCGAGCAGGCGCAGCGACTTGCGCTTGGTCTTCTTCACCGGCTCCTCGCCGGCGCCCATCAGCGAGCGGATCGCGGTCGGCGCGGTGTAGAAGGTGTTGACCTTGTGCTTGTCGATGACCTCCCAGAAGCGCGAGATCGTCGGATAGGTCGGGATGCCCTCGAACATCAGCGTGGTCGCGCCGTTGGCGAGCGGCCCGTAGAGGATGTAGCTGTGGCCGGTCACCCAGCCCACGTCCGCCGTGCACCAGTAGATGTCGCCGTCATGGTAGTCGAAGACATACTGGTGGGTGATCGCGGCGTAGACGAGATAGCCGGCCGAGGTGTGCAGCACGCCCTTTGGCTTGCCGGTCGAACCCGAGGTGTAGAGCAGGAAGAGCGGGTCTTCCGCCTTCATCTCGGCCGGCGGGCAGTGGCCGGAGACCTTGGCGGCCTCGTCATGATACCAGAGGTCGCGGCCTTCCTTCATGGTGACGTTGCCGCCGGTGCGCTTGACGACGATGACGGTGCCGATGCCGCCCTTCACCTTGTCGTCGGCGGTATCGACATTCTTCTTGAGCGGCACGGCGCGGCCGCCGCGCAGGCCCTCGTCGGCGGTGATGACGATCTTCGAATCGGAATCCTCGATGCGGCTCGCCAGCGAATCCGGCGAGAAGCCGCCGAACACGACCGAATGGATCGCGCCGATGCGGGCGCAGGCCAGCATCGCATAGGCCGCCTCCGGGATCATCGGCAGGTAGATGGTGACGCGGTCGCCCTTCTTGACCCCATTGGCCTTGAGGACGTTCGCGAACTTGCAGACCTCGGTATAGAGCTGGCCATAGCTGATCTTCTTCGACTCGCTGGGATCGTCGCCTTCCCAGATGATCGCCGTCTGCTTGGCGCGGGTCGCGAGATGCCGGTCGATGCAGTTATGGGCGACGTTGGTGGTGCCGTCCTCGTACCATTTGATCGAGACCTTGCCCGGCTTGTAGCTGGCGTTCCTGACCTTGGTGTACGGCTTGAACCAGTCGATGCGCTGGCCCTGCTCGCCCCAGAATTTGTCGGGATCCTTGATCGAGGCCGCGTACATCTTCTTGTACTTGGCGTCGGTCGCCCAGGCCTTCTTCGACCAGGAGGTCGGGACGTCGTAGATGATCTCGGACATTCGGGCGTCTCCCCAGACTTGGACCGTCTGTGTTGCGCTGGTCCGCCTCATGGAGGTGCGGCGGGCATCGCTTCTTCGATTTCGACGCATCATAGGTTGCGTGCGCGGCGCGGCAACCCATTGTGCATCGCACTTTCGTGGCAGGGACCGGCGTTTTGGGCATGGCGCAAGGCCAAAACATCCCCGGTTCGCCTCATCCAATGGTAGGATAGGGTCCTGGGAGGCGTCATGGCGCGCAATATCGGCATCTTCTCGGATGGGACGGGACAGGCCGGCGGCGCCAACCCGATCAACTGGACGAATGTCTATCGCCTGTTCATGGCGACCCGCGAGGCTGATGGAGCCGGGCAAATCTGCTTCTACGACCCCGGCCTCGGCGCGAATCCCGACGAGGGCGAGATTCGCGGGCCGTTCCGACGCTTCAAGGACCTGCTCGCCGAGGCGACCGGCTACGGCATCACCGACAACATCATCGATTGCTATGCAGCACTGCTCTGCGCGCACAGGCCGGGAGATCGGATCTTCCTGTTTGGCTTCAGCCGCGGCGCCTACACCGTCCGCAGCCTCGGAGGCGTGCTGGCGTTATGCGGCGTACCGGGCGGCTTCGCGCAGGTGACGCGCTGGGATGGGTTCAGCGACGCGATCAAGGCGGAGGAGGTCAGGGCGCTGGCCGCTAGCGCCGTCAAGGATGTCTACATGATCAGGGATGCCGCCGCGCGGGCCGAAGCCGCGGCGGCGTTCCGCGAACGCCATGGCACACAGCCGGCGCCGCCTTTCTTCGTCGGCGTCTGGGATACGGTCAGGGCGCTCGGCCTGCCGGGGATCGGCAGCCTGCCGGGGCGCCACAAGTTCCACGATGCAATCCTCAACCGGCAGGTCGCCCATGGCCGCCACGTCCTGGCCATCGACGAGAACCGGCAGGTCTTCGCGCCCGAGCTCTGGGACGAGCGGGAGGCGCCGCCGGGGCAGATCCGGCAGGCCTGGTTCGCCGGCGTGCATACCGATATCGGCGGCGGCTACGGCCTGAAGATGGGCCTGTCCGACCTCTCGCTCGGCTGGATGATCGCGGAGGCGCAGGCCATCCCGCATCCGCTCATCGTCGAGCCCGGGCTGATCGCGGAGCTGCGGCCGGATGCGCTCGGCCGCCAGCATGACGAGCGCAAGACCTCCTGGCTGCCCTGGAGCGAGGGCACGCGGGAGGGCTTCGTGCCGCACGGGTTCCAGCCGCAGCCGGCGCGGATGGCCGATGCCGTCGAGCCACGCCTGCGGGCTACGGCCGTGCCGATCCTTCAGGAGATGCTGCCCTATCGGCCGCGCGCGCTGGCGGGCTATCCGACCTTCGCCGATTACTATCGCGCGTGAGCGCTCTAAAGCCCGCCCATCCTGCAGACGATGTCCCATTCCTCGTCCGTGACCGGCTGGACCGAGAGGCGGAAGGAGGTGACCAGCGCCATCTTGGCGAGCGTCGGCTCGGCCTTGACGGCGGCGAGCGTGACCGGCTTTGGCAGCGGCTTCACCGCCTTGAAGTCGACGAGGACCCAGGGCTCGCCGGGGATCCAGTTATAGGCTTCCTTGATGACCTCGACGATGCCGACGACCTCGAGCCCCTCGTTGGAATGGTAGAAGAAGACCTGGTCGCCCTGCTTCATCGCCATCAGGTTGAGCTTGGCGGTGTGGTTCTTCACCCCGTCCCAATGCGTGCCCTTGGCGCCGGCCTTGACCTGGTCGTCCCAGGACCAGACGGATGGTTCGGATTTGATCAGCCAGTGAGCCATCAGGCCTCGTCCTCCTTGAGCGGCACCGGCGGCTGCGAGGCCGCCTCGCCCTGTTCGTTCCAGAACCGCACCATCTCGCGGGTCAGCGCGGCGTAATCCTTGGGGTCGAGCTCGACGCGGACCTCGCCCTCGCCGAAGGGCAGGATCAGCACGAAACGATGCGTGCCCTCGGCCCGGCGCTTGCGATGCTGGATCACGGGGCCCGCGATCCGGCCGGCCAATGGCACGGGCTCGCTCTCGGCGACGAGCTCGGAGCCCGTCGTCTTCTTGACCTCGGCGATGCCGCGCGCGACGCGCTTCGTCAGGTCGGACCAGTCTCCCGCCATGCTTTCCTCCCTCACTCCGCCCGGATCGGCCGCGCCAGCAGTGCCGCGACCGCATCGCGCACGCCGACATGGCCGGCGATGATCGCGGCCACGGCCTCGGCGATCGGGGTTTCGACCTGTTTTGCCCGCGCCATCTCGACTAGGACCGGGGCGGTGAAAGCACCCTCCGCCAGCTTGCCGCCGGCCGCTTCAGCCGGGCTCCTGCCCTGGCCCAGCGCCAGTCCATAGGAAAAATTGCGCGACTGGGGCGAGGCGCAGCTCAGCACGACGTCGCCGAGGCCGGACAATCCCATCAGCGTCTCGGCATCGCCGCCATAGGCTTCGCCGAAGCGGCGCAGCTCGGCGAAGCCGCGGGCCACCAGCGCGGCGCGGGCACTCTCGCCATAGCCTAGCCCGATCGCGATTCCCGCCGCGATGGCCAGCACGTTCTTGGCCGCGCCGCCGATCTCGACGCCGCGGGTGTCGGCGGAGTGATAGATGCGGAAGGCCGGTGAGCTCAGCGCCTCGGCGAGCGCCTGCGCCAGCTCGGGATTGCCGGCCGCGAGCGTCACCGCCGTCGGCAGTCCGCGCCCGATATCGTCGGCGAAGCTCGGCCCGGAGAGGATCGCCGCGGTCGTACCCGGCCAGGCTTCCCCGATGATCTCGGTCGCGAATCGGCCGCTCGCCTGCTCGATGCCCTTGGCGGCCGAGATCACCGGCACGCGCGGCGGCAGGGCCGCGGCCAGGATTTCGCAGGCTGAGCGCAAGGCTTGCGTCGGTACGGCGACGATCAGGGTGTCGCAATCGGCGAGGTTAGCGAGCGAGCCGGTCGCGCGGATGCTTTCGGGCAGGTCGACGCCGGGGAGGCGCGGCGCCTGCCTCGTCTGCGCGATGGCCTCGATCGTCGCGGCATCGCGCGCCCAGAGTTGCACATCGCGTCCGGCGCGAGCGGCGGCGAGCGCCAGGGCGGTTCCATAAGAGCCTGCACCGATGACGCCGACGCTCTGATAGGCAGCACGAGAACTCATGCGGCGGTCGATGGGGCTGGCGAGAGCTCGTCCAGCGGCCAGCGCGGCCGGGCGACCGCGCTCATGTCGTCGACGAGGCCGAGCCTGAGGCGTTCGAGACCGGCCCAGGCGATCATCGCGCCATTGTCGCCGCAGAGCGCCAGCGGCGGGGCGACCATCGGCAGGCCGGCTTCTGTGGCGAGACGATTGAGCCCGCTGCGGATCGCCTGGTTGGCGGCGACGCCGCCGGCAACGACGAGCGTGGAAGGGGTGATGCCGGCTTCGCGGCAGGCGCGCAGGCCGGCGCGGGTGCGATCCACCATCACGTCGACGACAGCCGCCTGGAAGGAGGCGCAGAGATCGGCGACATCGTTGTCGGAGAGCGGTGCGATCCGCTCGGCGACGAGGCGCACGGCGGTCTTGAGGCCGGAGAGCGAGAAATCCGGGCTCGGCCTGCCCTGCAGAGGGCGGGGGAAGTCGAAGCGCTCGGGATCGCCCTTGGCCGCCTCGCGTTCGACCGAGGGACCGCCGGGATAGGGCAACGCCAGCATCTTGGCGATCTTGTCGAAGGCCTCGCCGACCGCGTCGTCGATGGTGCCCCCGAGCTTGAGATAGTCGCCGACGCCGCGCACGGCGAGCAATTGAGTATGGCCGCCGGAGACGAGCAGCAGCAGATAGGGGAAGGCCAGATCGTCGGTGAGGCGGGCGGTCAGCGCGTGCGCCTCGAGATGGTTGATTGCGATGAAGGGTTTGCCGGTCGCCAGCGCGATCGCCTTCCCGGCGGTCAAGCCCACCATGACGCCGCCGACGAGGCCGGGACCGGCCGCCGCGGCGACGGCATCGATCTCGTCCGGCTTCAGTTCGGCATTGGCGAAGGCGCGGGCGATGATGCGGTCGATCGCCTCGACATGGGCGCGCGCTGCGATTTCCGGCACCACGCCGCCATAGGCTGCATGTGCGGCAATCTGGCTCAGCACCTCGTTCGACAGGATCTTGCTTTCGCCGGAACGCTCGACGGAGACGATCGCCGCTGCCGTTTCGTCGCAGGTCGTCTCTATCCCCAGTACACGCATGATCGGTCGACTTGTCTCGCGGAATGAGGGATCAGGATCGAGGAACGGCGCCCGACGGTTCCGTGCCGGCAATTCCTTCGTATAGTGCGCGAGGGGGCGCAAGGCCAAGAGGCGCGTCACAAGAGGCGCCCTGGCAGTATGACGGCAAGGCAGGAAAGGGAGACGGCATGGGCAGGATCATTGTTCCGCCTCAATGCGGCATGATCGCGGAATGCTGCACGGTTCGCGGATCGTCCTGCGGTCGCCGCCGGTTTTGTCAGGAGTTGTGAATGCGCGTCTTCGTCTTTCGTCCCCGCCACGATGCCGAGCGGACGGCGCGCGCCATCGCCGAGCACGGCTTCGAGCCGGTGATCGCGCCGCTCTTCGAGGTGGTCCGCCTGCCCGGTGACGCGCCTGAGGGTGATTTCGATGCGATCGTGGTGACCAGCGGCAATGCCGTGCCGATGCTGGCCGACGGGCCGGCGTCGTGGCGCGACCTGCCGATCTTCGCGGTCGGCGCGCGCACGGCGACCAAGATCCGCGAGGCCGGGCTGGAGGATGCGCGCAGCGCCGATGGTGACCGCAACGACCTGATCGAGCTGATCCGGCGGACGCTGCCGGCCCCTGCGAAACTGCTGATGATCGCCGGGCGCGATCGCAAGGAGGATGTGCCGGATCGTCTTCGCGAGGCCGGCTACGATGTCGCGCTCTGGACGGCCTATGCGGCCGAGGCGCTCCCGGCCTTGCCGGCGGAGACCCAGGCCGCGCTGCGGCAGGGCAAGGGCGATGCCGCCGCCATGCATTATTCGGCGCGCGGGGCGCAGACCTTCATCGCGCTGGCGCAGGCTGCCGGCGTGGCGGACGAGGCGCTGGAACTCACCCATGTCGTGATCTCGGCCGCCGCGGCGGAGCCGCTGATCGCGACGGGGGCGAGCACCGTCCTGGTCGCGGAGCACCCCGAGGAGGCCGGCATGCTCGCCGCGCTTGAGCAGGTTTCGGCGCGCGAGCGCCTGGCCGATCCGGCACGGCCGGGTCCGCAAGGCAGCCAGCGCCGCACACGGCCGACCGTCGAGCTGAAGGCGGTGACGGCTACGGCCGAGCCTGCCGGGTTGGCTGATCCTTCGCAGCTCGCGCCGACCGAGGCTCTGCCGCAAGAGTTCGCCCCGCCTCCGGTCGAGCCGGCGCGCGGGCCCGTCGTGCCCGCAGAGCCGGCCCGCACGCCGTGGCTTGCCGTTGCGGCGGCCGGTCTCGTCGGCGGCCTGATCGGCGGCGGGCTCGTCTCCTATGCCCTCTCCAAGCAGGCGCCTTCGGGCGGCGGCGAGGCGATCGCCGAATTGCGCAGCCGGCTGGAGGCCATGCAGGCGAGTGCCGCGGCGGCCGATCGCAAGGCGGTTGCGGCATCGGAAGCGGCTGCGAAGGCCGGCGCCGAACTGCAGGCGGTAACGACGAGGCTCGCGTCGCTCGGCAATGCGCAGGCGCCGGATACGAGCGCCCTCAGCGCCCAGGCGCAGCGAGCTGAAGCTGCGGCAACGGCCCTCAGTCAGCGCCTCGACCAGATTGCCGGGCGGCTCGGCAACGTCGAGACGCAGGCGAAGGCGGCATCGGGTGCGAGTCCGGAAGCGATGGCGGCGGCGCGCATCGTGCTGGCGGAGCGGGTGCAGCGTGCGCTCGCCGGCGGGCGGCCCTTCGCCGGCGATATCGCTGCACTGACGAAAAGCGGCGTGGCGCAGGCGGATGTCGCCGCGCTGACGGCGGTCGCTGCGGCCGGCGCGCCGGCCCGCGAGGCTCTTCAGGCGGGCTTCCGCAAGCATGGCGCGATGTTCCAGCGTGAGGTGATGCCGGTTTCCGACAGCTGGACGGACAAATTGCTGGCTCTGACCAGCCGCGTCGTCACGGTCCGCCCGGTCGGCGACAGCGGCTCGACCGATCCGGCGACGCTGCCGATCCGGCTGGAAAGCGCGATCGCTGCCGGTGATATCGTCAAGGCCGCGGGCCTGTGGGGCCAGTTGCCGGAGCCGGCACGCCGTGCCAGTGCGGAATTCGGCGCCGATTTGCAGAAACGTGCCGCGGCGGATGCGGCGATCGCCAAAATCGCGCAGGATGCGGTTGCGGCGCTCGGCGTGGCCGGTTGACGGAGGGTTGAGAGGTCCATGGTTCGCGTTCTCGTCTACCTCGCCGTCTTCGCCTGCCTTGCCTTCGGCGCCGTCTGGCTTGCCGACCGGCCGGGCGAGGTCTCCGTGCTCTGGCAGGGCTACCGGATCGAGACCAGCGTCGCGCTGGCCGCGATCGGCGTCGTCGCGCTCGCCTTCCTCGTGCTGCTGGCCTGGGCGGTGCTGCGCTTCGTCTTCGGCTTGCCCTCGGCGTTCAGCCTGTCCTCGCGGGCGCGGCGTCGGGCACGCGGCTTCGAGGCCGTGTCGCGCGGCATGGTCGCGATTGGTGCAGGCGATCCCATTGCCGCCGGGCGCTACACCGGCGAGGCGCGCCGCTTCGTGCCGGGCGAGCCGCTGACCCTGCTGCTGGAGGCACAAACCGCGCAGCTGAGCGGCGATCGGGCGCAGGCCGAGGCCGCCTTCAAGGCGATGCTGGAGAAATCGGAGACGCGGGTGCTGGGCCTGCGCGGGCTCTTCGTCGAGGCCAAGCGTCGCGGCGACGTCACCGCCGCGCGCGCCTTTGCCGATGATGCCGTGCGCCGCTCGCCCTCGCTGGCCTGGGCCAATGATGCACTGCTCGATTTCCACACGCAGGCCGGCGACTGGCAGGCAGCTCGCACGGCGGTCGAGCGTCGCGCCGCGCTCAGGCTCGCCGACAAGGCCGAGGCACGCCGCCAGCGCGCGGTGTTGCTGGCGGCCGAGGCGCTGCAGGCACGCGAGCACGAGCCTGAGAAGGCGCTCGCAGCCGCGCTCGAGGCGGTCAAGCTCGCGCCGGCCCTGACGCCGGCCGCTGCCTTGGCCGGCCGGATGCTTGCCGAGCGCGGCGATGTCCGCAAGGCATCGAAGCTGCTGGAAGCCGCCTGGAAGGATGCGCCCCATCCCGATATTGCTGCCGCCTATCTCGATGCACGACCGGGCGACAGCGCGCTGGATCGGCTCAACCGGGCAACGACCCTGACGAAGCTGCGCCCCTCCGATCCGGAAAGTGTGCTGGTGCTGGCGGGCGCCGCGATCCAGGCTCGCGAGTTCCAGAAGGCGCGCGAGACGCTGAAGCCCTTGCTGGCGGGCGGCGCCTCGGTGCGCGCCTGCCTGCTGATGGTCGAGCTCGAGGATGCCGAGCATGGCGCCGCCGGCCGCGTGCGCGAATGGCTGGCGCGGGCGACACGGGCGCCGCGCGATGCTGCCTGGGTGGCGGACGGGCTGGTCTCCGACCATTGGATGCCGGTCTCGCCGATCACCGGCCGGCTCGACGCCTTCGTCTGGACCGTGCCACCGGCGACGCTCGGCAGCCGGGCCCAGGCCGCCGACGACGTGCTGGCCGATCTCGACGATTCGACCAAGCTGATCGAGGCGAAGGCGGAGAGCGTCACGACGATCGAGCCTGCGGCCGTTGCACCGCCGCCTCCGCCGCCGCCGTCCGCGCCGAAGGAGGAGCCGAGGCCGGAGCCGGTCGCCCCTGCTGCGCCACCGGTTCAGAAGGAGGAGCCGAAGCCGGTGGAAGCGGTTGCCGAACCCGCGAAACCGGCTGAATCGAAGCCTGCCGAGACCAAGCTGGTTGAGAGCAAGCCCGCTCCGCGCGAGGCTGGGTCGCCCAAGCCGGTGATCTTCCCGGTCTCGCATGCGCCCGATGATCCGGGGCCGGAGGAGGAACCATCGCCGGAGCCGAAGAAGAGCGGCTTCAGGCTGTTCGGCTGAGCGGAAAAGGCGTGCGGCCGGCGGCCATGCGCCTTATAGCGACGCGATGACATCCATTCTCGATCCGAATGCCACTGTGACCCTGACGGTCGGCCCCGAGCAGGCGGGCCAGCGCCTGGACAAGGCGCTGGCCCTGCTGGCCGGCGAGATTTCGCGCGCGCGCCTGCAGCAGGTCATCAAGGAGGGCGGGGTCAGCCTCAACGGCGCCGTCTTCAGCGATGGCAGCCGCAAGGTCGTCGAGGGCGACACTATCGCGCTGGTCATGCCGGCGGCGAAGCCGGCTGATCCCGTCGGACAGGATATCCCGCTCGACGTTGTCTACGAGGACGAGCATCTGATCGTCATCGACAAGCCGGCGGGGCTCGTCGTCCATCCGGCCGGCGGCCATGAGGACGGAACGCTGGTCAATGCGCTGATCGCGCATTGTGGCGAGAGCCTGTCCGGCATCGGCGGCGTCCGGCGCCCGGGCATCGTGCACCGGCTCGACAAGGATACCAGTGGCCTCCTGGTCGTCGCCAAGAACGACCGGGCGCATCAGAAGCTCGCCAAGCAGTTCGCCGACCATGGCCGCACCGGGCCGTTGCAGCGTGCCTATCTCGCCATTGCCTGGGGCGTGCCGCGCCTGCGCGAGGGCACGATCGACGCACCGATCGAGCGCTCGACCCGCAACCGCGAGAAGATGACGGTGGTGAAGGAAGGGCGCGGGCGCGAGGCGATCACCCATATCGAACTGCTCCAGCGCTTTCCGCCGCTGCTGAAGGGTCTGGACGAGACCGAACCGCTGGCGAGCCTGGTCGAGTGCCGGCTGGAGACGGGGCGCACGCACCAGATCCGCGTGCATATGAGCCATATCGGCCATCCGCTGCTGGGTGATCAGCTCTATGGCTCGGGTTTCGCCACCAAGGCGGTCCGCCTGCCCGCCGATGCGCAAGCCGCGCTGGCCGCGCTCGGCCGGCAGGCCCTGCATGCGGCGATCCTCGGATTCGAGCATCCAGCCAGTGGTGAGGAGATGCTGTTCGAGTCCGAGCCGCCGGAGGATTTTGCGAATCTGCAAGCCGCACTCGCACGGCTGTGAGCGAACCGGGCGATTTTGCCACCTTTCCGCCAGAGTGAGTTCGCATATACTGGGGCTGTTCGGATGCGGATGGCCAAGGGGGCGCCGCGAGCGAGCGTTCCGACCGAACCGATGACAGGTTCCTGCGTTGGACCGCTTTGCCGGATCCGAAGCCTGCGCGAAGGTTGATCGCGCGGAGGGCCTGCCGCCAAGCGGGGGCCTCGATAAGGAGAACGAGCATGGCGAGTGCTTCGCTGCCCGTCCTGTCCGCCGAAGGCGGGCTGTCACGTTATCTCGATGAAATCCGCAAGTTCCCGATGCTGGAACCGAGCCAGGAATACATGCTGGCCAAGCGCTGGCGCGAGCATGGCGACCGCGACGCGGCGCACAAGCTCGTGACCTCGCATCTGCGCCTCGTCGCCAAGATCGCCATGGGCTATCGCGGCTACGGTCTGCCGATCGGCGAGGTCGTGTCGGAGGGCAATGTCGGCCTGATGCAGGCGGTTAAGCGCTTCGAGCCCGAAAAGGGCTTCCGCCTCGCCACCTATGCGATGTGGTGGATCAAGGCTTCGATCCAGGAATACATCCTGCGCTCGTGGTCGCTGGTGAAGATGGGCACCACCGCGAACCAGAAGAAGCTGTTCTTCAACCTGCGCAAGGCCAAGAGCAAGATCTCGGCGCTGGGCGAGGGCGATCTGCGTCCCGACCAGGTCGCGCAGATCGCGACCAAGCTCGGCGTCAACGAGCAGGACGTGGTCGACATGAACCGCCGCCTCGGCGGCGATGCTTCGCTCAACACGCCGCTCCGCGAGGATGGCGAGGGCGAGTGGCAGGACTGGCTGGTCGACGATTCGGAAAGCCAGGAGCGCCGGCTCGCCGATTCCGAGGAGGCCGACAACCGCCACTCGGCGCTGCGCGAGGCGCTGGAGGTGCTCAATCCGCGCGAGCGGCGCATTTTCGAGGCGCGCCGCTTGGCCGAGGATCCGATCACCCTGGAGCAGCTCTCCGAGGAGTTCGGCGTGTCGCGTGAGCGCGTACGCCAGATCGAGGTCCGTGCCTTCGAGAAGGTGCAGGAAGCCGTGAAGAAGGCGATCACCCGCATCGAGGCGCCGCGTGCGGCGCTGCCGGCGGCCTGACGGATTTCGGGTTCCAACACAGTTCAAGGGGCGCCGTGAGGCGCCCCTTTTTTGTCTGTCAGTACAGCGGCGGCAGCGGCTGGAGCGGCAGGCGGAACGGGCCGATGAAGACCCGGCCCTCGCGCAGCGAGACCGGCGGCAGGGTGGTGAGGCCGGGCGCCGCGGCGGTGTTGCTGCCGCGTCCGCCGAGGAAGCCGCCGAGGCCGCCCAGGAGGTTGCCGATGCGCAGGCCGCCGATCTGCTCGATGCCGGCTGCGGCGAGCTGGAGATCGCCGGCGACGCGGTGCAGCGAGTCGAGCAGCAACTGCCCGCTGCCATCGACGCGGGCCTTGCCCTTGGTCGAGACGAGGCGGGTCAATTCGAAGGTGCCGTTGGCGCCGCGCCAGCTTTCCAGGGCATCGGGATTGAAACCCTTGCGGAAGTTCTCGGCCTGGGTCAGCGACGCCTGCAGGTCGATCTCGCCGGCATCGGTGTTGCCGAGCAAGGCGTCGACCGGCGGCAGGATCGTCCCCTTGGCGGTGACGGCGATATCGACCGCTTGCTCGGCGGCGGGGCGTGTCGGGTTGCGGCGCAAATGCGCCTCGAGCGTCGCGGCGCCCCAGTTCTCGGTGGTGATGCCGGGCGTGGTCAGCACGCCGCGCGGCTCGCTGGCGACAAGCGCGAAGCGCTCAGGGCTGCGCCAGGCGAAGCTGGCGTCGAGATTCTTCCAGGTCAGGTCGAGCACGCGGCCTTCCGGCAGGGTGACTTTCGCCGGGCTCGATGCCTCAAGGATGACGAGGCCGGGCGAGTAGACCTGGCCGACCACGACGGCGGGGCCCGTCTGGACGCGCACCGCATCGCCCCAGCGCGTCGAAGTCAGGCTCAGCGCGTTGCAGCGCAGTTCGATGCGGAAGGGGAAGCCACCGATGCTGCGGTCGGTGCAGGTCCAGGTGCGGCCGCGCTCGACTTCGCGGGCCAGCGCGACGTCGATTTCGGTGGCGATGCGGCCGCGCGCATAGAACCAGAAGGCGGACCAGGCGGCGGCGAGGACGACGAGCAGCATGAAGGGCCCGTAGAGCCAGAAGCGGCTGCGGCGGCGCGTCGGAAGGGGATCGGTCATGCGGCAGGCATTCCTTGCGCAGGGGCGGGCGGATCGCTAGATCGCCCGGGTCGCTCTCGCGGGCGGTCTATCGCATTGTCGTGGCACTGGATTTGCTCGAAAGGCGGGTACCGCTTTTCGGTCTGATGCTCAAGCAAGCAGGCCGGCGCGGCTAAATTATGGGACGAGGATGACGACCGCATTCGGCGCGACCGATCTCTGGGTCTTCGGCTATGGCTCGCTGATCTGGCGGCCGGGCTTCGCCTTCGAGGAGAGCGTGCAGGCGCGCCTCCACGGCTACCACCGCTCGCTCTGCGTGTTCTCGCATGTGCATCGCGGCACGCCGGAGCGGCCGGGGCTGGTGCTGGGGCTGGATCGCGGCGGGGTCTGCCGCGGCCTCGCCTTCCGCGTCGCGGCCGGGCAGGCGCAGGAGACGGTCGACTATCTCCGGGCGCGCGAGCAGGCGACGGCGGTCTATCTGGAACGCCATGTCGCGCTGAAGCTGGAGGATGGCCGGCAGGTGCGCGGCATCGTCTATGTCGCCGACCGCAAGCACCTGCAATATGCCGGCAAGCTGCCTTCGGCGCAGTTGCTCAAGCTCGTGCGGGAGGGCAGGGGCCAGTCCGGCGAGAACCCCGATTATGTACTGCAGACGCACGAGCATCTGCGCAAGATGGGGATATTCGATCCCGTGCTGGCGGAACTCGCACAGCAATTGGCGCCGGGGCTCGGCGCGCCCCATCCGCCGTTGGCAGGATAGCTCAGCCCTCCGGATTGGCTTCCGGCATCAGGTCGAGCAGGGCGGCGCGGCGGCTCATCCCGTCCTCGGCGAGCAGATGGACATGGATCTCGCAGGCGCCGGCGGCGATGATCGAACGCTGCCAGCGGCCGAGCGCGGCCTCGATGCCGAAGGGGCCGGAATCGCGGGCGGCGATCACGCGCCGATCGGCGGAGACCGCGAGCAGGACCGCATCGGTGAAGCTCAACGCATGCGTGTCGTCGACGGCGAAGACCGAGGCGACATAGCGCCGGCCGGAGCGGCCGCGCCAGGCGGTGAAGCGACGCTCGTTGAGCGCGGCGGTGCTGCGCAACGGCATTTCGCAGGCGACTGGGGCCTCATCGAAGAGATCGGGGGTGTAGCGATAGGCGAGAGCGGCCATATCCGTTCCTCTTGTGATAGGAACAAAATGGGAACGGTCTGGGGATAAGTCAAGCGCCGTCAGCGACGAGGCCGGCGCTTTCCCGCTCTGCTGCTGTCAGGGCCTGTCAGGAGTTCGCGAGCGGGTCCATCCCGCGGGCGGCGAGTTCGGCCCGGCCTTGCGCCAGGAGCCGGTCGCTCGCCGTCTCGACGCGTTCCTGCAGAAGTCGCTGGAACGACGCCTTGTCGAGGCCGGGCTCGATCGGCGGCAGGATCTCGATGCGGACGGTGCCGGGGCGACGCAGGAACTTGCGGCGCGGCCAGTAAAGCCCGGTGTTCAGGGCGACCGGAACACAGGGCACGCCGAGCTCGGCATAGAGATGGGCGGCGCCGAACTTGTAGGCGGGCTCGGCGCCGGGCGCGCGGCGGGTGCCTTCCGGGAAGATCAGGAGCTGGCGGCCGTTCTGGCCGAGCTCGACCTTGGCGCGGCGCGTGACGTCGGACAGGGCGCGGGCCCGGGCGCCGCGATTGACCGGAATCATCCGCATCTTCGTCAGGGCCCAGCCGAAGACCGGGATCCAGGTCAATTCGCGCTTCAGGATGAAGACCGGGTTCCGGAAGACGGTGACCAGCGCGAAGGTCTCCAGGAAGGACTGGTGCTTGGCGCCGACCATCAGGCCGCCCTGGGGAATGTTCTCGATGCCGGTGATCTCGCAGCGCGTGCCGGCGACGACGCGCATCAGCCAGAGCGAGGAGTGCGACCAGCCGATCGCGACCGCCAGCAGCATCCGCTTCGGTAGAACGAGCGTGGGCAGAACACCGAAGATCAGCCAGAGGATGAGATTGGCATAGAACAGGACATTGAAGGCGAGGGAGCGCAGGACGAGCATGCAGCGCAATGAGCCCGAGACGCCGTCCCGGTCAAGCATGCCTTTTCGTCATCAACCCTCGTGGCGATGCTGGCCCAGGAGGCGCGTGGGCTTTTCGGCCGCGGGGCCGAGCACATCGGCGGGCTTCGGCGAAACCGGCTTGCGGCCGCCGATGATGACCGAAAGGCGCGAGGTCTCCGGATCGCTCTCGACGAGGCCGCGCAGGCGCGCGACGAGATATTTCGCATATTCCGGCGCGAGCACCTTGATGACCGACCAGCGGTTCCACCAGCCGGACGTGTCGATGTGTTCGGTCACCACCGGGTGGGCGACAAGCCGGACGTCCGGCATCGCATGCGCGAATTCGGCGAGCGTGCGCGGCATATGATAGTTCGAGGTCACCACGAGCAGCGAGCGGAAGCCGTGGCGGCGGACCCAGCGGCGGGTCTCGATCGCGTTGCCGATGGTGTTGCGGGCGCGATAGTCGAGATCGACGCAGCAGGCGAGCAGGTCGCGCGAGGCCGGATTCAGCTTGGCGAGTTCCTCGCGGCCGGTCTTCTCGTTGACGCCGCTGATCAGGAGCCGTCGCCCGCGCTCCGCCCCGAGCAGGCCCATGGCGTCGCCGACGCGCTGGGCGCCGCCGGTGGCGACGACGATCGCATCGGTGCGTGGCGTGTCCGCCGGTTCGCGCGCGTCGATCATGCCGGCGAAACGGGCATAGCCGATCCCGAGGAGCAGAATTCCGGTGCCGGCGATGGCGACGGCCGCAAACCCGAGGACGCGGCGCAGCGAGGCCGGCCGGGCCGGCTTGCCGCTCCGGGGTGCTGAATTGGGCTGGGCCATCGTGAGATGGTCGTCTGTGCTGCCGATCATGGCCATAGCGCTGCCGTCCTAGCGCGCCAATCGGGCATAACGGCGGCAGGCTCGCGTCCGACACTGCCGCACGCGTTAAGGCCTGGTTGACGCTGTCCGGTCAGGGGGAGGCTCATGACAGCATCCTCAGATGCCGCCGCACGGTGAAGCGCGAGACCAGGCCGGCGATGACGGCGACGACCAGGGCGACGAGGATCACGGCGCCATAGCCGGTCCAGCCGATCTCGAAGGCGCCGAACAGGGCCTGCAATTGCTCGGCTTCCGGCGTGGCGCTCCAGCGCGAGGCGAGGAAGCCGAGCATGCCGATCGTCGCGATCGCGGCAAGGCCGCCGAACAGGCCGCCACGGAGGCCGAGCCGGATGAAGCGGCTCTGGAACTCGCGCGCGATGAAATCGTCGTTCGCTCCGACGAAATGCAGCACCTCGACGCTGTCGCGGCTGCCGGCCATGGCCCCGCGGGTGGCGAAGGCGACGGCCAGCGCCGCCGCCGTGAGGACCAGCAGCACGATCGCGAAGCCGGAGGCGATGATGGTGCCCGCCATGGCGGAGAGGCGCCGGACCCAGAGCCGATGGTCGTCGAGGGTCGCGGTCGGTATCTCGCGGCGCAGCGTCGCGCCGAAGCCCGCGAGGTCGGAGGGGGCGTCCGTCCTCAGCTTCAGCACGATGAGGCGCGGGACCGGCAATTCGACGAGGTCCAGCCCCGTGCCGAGCCAGGGTTCGAGCAGCTTGTCCGATTCGGCCTTCGGCACGGCGCGGACGCTCTCGACCTCCTTCAACCCGCTCGCCAGCATGACGGCGCGCGCCACGTCGTCATCGATCTTGCGATGCGAATCGGGCCGGACCTGGATCGTCATCTCGTTCGAGATGGCGCCGCGCCATTGATCGGAAGCGCGCGCGGCGAGGACCGCTGCGCCGGCGCTGAGCGCGGCGAGGAAGGTCAGGATCGCGATCACGGCCATCAGCGCACGACCGGCGACAGTGTCTATGGGTACGAGCGGCTGGTCCCGCCGGAGATTGGCAGGCAGACCGCGCGGCCGCCGTTCGGGCTCCCTGTCGCTGGCCTCAGGCGTCGACATGAAGGTGTCCGTCGGCCAGCACGAGACGCGGTGCGTCGTAGATATCCATCAGGTTGAGGTCGTGGGTCGCGATGACGACGGCGGTGCCGAGCGCCTGCAGCTCCATGAACAGGCGCAGCAGGCGCCGGCCAAGGCCGGGATCGACATTGCCCGTCGGCTCGTCGGCGAGCAGGAGCTCGGGCCGGCTGATCAGGGCGCGGGCAATGGCCGCGCGCTGCTTCTCGCCGCCGGAGAGCACCGGCGGCACGGCATGCATGCGCTCGCCGAGCCCGACCCAGCGCAGCAATTCCACGACCTCGGCGCGGTAGCTCGCTTCCTCCTTGCCGAGGACACGCAGCGGCAGCGCGACGTTCTCGTAGACGGTGAGATGGTCGAGCAGGCGGAAATCCTGGAAGACGACGCCCATGCGGCGGCGGAAGGCGGTCAGCGTATCCGGCTCGAGGCGCGAGACGTCCTGGCCGAACAGGTTGACCAGTCCGCGCGTCGGCTTCAGCGCCATCAGGATGAGGCGCATCAGCGTCGTCTTGCCGGCGCCGGAGGGGCCCGTCAGATACTGGAACGAGCGCGGCTGGATGCTGAAGTTGATGTCTTTCAGCACCTCCGGACCCATGCCGTAACGCAGGCCGACATTCTCGAACCGAACCAAACGGTCTTCCTCGCTCACCCGATCTTGCGAATCCGCCTTCGATCCTACACTGCAAGCCGATGCCTGCGGAAAGATCGTGATGCGACCAATCTGCGCCAGAGATTCTTCACGGGGCGTTAACCATAAATCGCGCCAATGGAGGCGCGCGCAACGGCTGCCGTCATGCGGCTCCCTGCCGATGCGCCGAAGCGCTTGCGGCAATCGCACCGAAGGAGTTGGCTCGCAGCCATGCTGATCGTCTGCCCATCCTGCGCGAGCCAGTATGAACTCGACGCGGCCAAACTGGGGCCGGAAGGGCGCAAGGTGCGCTGCGCCGGCTGCAAGACGTCCTGGCATGTCGCGCCGAGCGCCTTCCCCGAGCCGCCGAGCGAAGCGGAAACCCAGGCGCTGCTCGCCGAGGAGCTGGAGCGCGCCGCCGCGATCGATGCCGAGATCACCGCGGTGACTGCCGAGGCCGGCGCGCAGGATATTTCCGAGGAGCCTCCGATCGTCGAGGCGCCGGTGGCTGCCGTGTCGAGGCGCCGGGCCAAGCGTTCAGCCAAGCCGGGCAGGGCGTCGAGCGCCTTCCTGCGTCAGGGCGGAGCGGGACGGCCGATAGCGGCAGCGCTTGCGGGCCTTGCCCTGCTCGGCATCGTCGTCTGGCAGCGCCAAGCGGCCGTCCGCGCTGCGCCGCAGCTTGCCGGTGTGTTCGAGAAGATCGGCATGCCCGTGAATGTCCGCGGCCTCAGCCTCGGTTCGATCGAGAGCGGCCTGGTCGAGGACGGCCAGCACCGCTTCCTCGTGGTCGAGGGCGATGTCACCAATATCAGCAAGAGCAAGGCGGCCGTGCCGTTGATCGAGGTTGCGGTCAAGGATGCCGGCGGCGCGACACTCTACACCTGGACCACCGAGCCACCGCGCGCGAATCTGGAACCGGCGGAGCTCGTCCGCTTTCGAGCGCGACTGGCCTCTCCGCCGGAGCAAGGGCAGTCGGTGCGGGTGCGCTTCACCTCCGCCGAACCGGCGGCCAATCTCGCCAGCAAGCATTGAGGCTGCTAGGACAGAGGCCTGCCGACCGACCGGAACCAGCAGCCGGTCGGTGGTCACGCATCATTGCCTCATCGGGTCCCCGGCGCAGCGGGGCCGGTTGCGGCCGGACATCGAAACGGAGTCATCATGCCGGAACGGCGCATCAGGGTTCTCTACGACGAAGCGGCGATCGCGCGGCGCAACGAGGAGATGGCGCAGGCCATCGCGGCCAGCAACCCGAAGGACCTGCTCGTCGTCGCCGTCCTGAAGGGCAGTTTCATGTTCGCCGCCGACCTGATCCGGGCGATGCACCGCGTCGGGCTCGCGCCCCAGGTCGAGTTCATCCACCTGTCGAGCTATCTCCAGGGCACGGTTTCCTCCGGCCAGGTCGAAATCCTGCGCGACGTGCAGAGCGAGGTGCGCGGCCGCGACGTGCTGCTGGTCGATGACATCCTCGAATCCGGCCGGACGCTGGCCTTCGCCAAGGACCTTCTGGCAGCGCGCGGGGCCGGCAAGGTGTCGACCGCCGTGCTGCTGGAGAAGCCGCACAAGCGGGCGGTCAATATCCAGGCGGATTATGTCGGCTTCGAATGCCCGGATTATTTCGTGGTCGGCTACGGCATGGACGTCGCGCATTCCTATCGGCAGCTACCCTTCGTCGGCGTGATCGAGACCGATGATCAGGCTGGGTTGCCGGGGATCTGAGGAGCCGCCATGTCGCGTATTCTGGTCGTCGATGACGAGGAGCCGCTGCGCCTGCTGGTCGCGCGCGGCCTCGGCCTCGACGGACATAGCTGCCTCATGGCGTCGGACGGCGCCGAGGCGCTCGATATCCTGGTCGCGGAGCAAGGCCGCTTCGATCTGCTCCTGACCGATATCCGCATGCCGCTGATGGATGGGATCGCGTTGGCGCTCGCCGCCAAGCAGCAGTTCCCGGAGCTGACGATCATGCTGATGACCGGCTATGCCGAGCAGCGCGAGCGGGCGAAGAGCCTGGAATCGATCGTCGCCGAGGTGATGGCGAAACCCTTCACCATCGCCGAGTTGCGCGCGACCGTGCTGAAGGTGATCGAGGGTTCGATCGGGTGAGCGCAAACCCTAGCGGTTCAGCCACCAGATCGAGGCGTTGAGCAGCGTCGCGAAGCCGACCCAGGCGAGATAGGGCCAGAACAGGTTGGAGGCCAGCCGGTCCAGCGGCCGGAAGGCCACGATCGTTGCCACGATCAGGGCCAACAGCGGCAGGATGACCGCGAGGCCCGCCAGCGGGCTGTTGGCGCCGAAGAAGGCGAAGGACCAGCCGATATTGAACAGAAGCTGCAGGTGATAGACCAGCAGCGCGCGCCGGCGGCCGGGCGTGCCGACGGGCCGGCGCAGAATGCGGAAGGCGCCAAGCGCCATGAGCGCGAAGAGCGTGGTCCAGACCGGTGCGAAGATCCAGTTCGGTGGATTGAAGGGTGGCTTGGCGAGGCCGGCATACCAGGTCGGAATCTGCGGGACGGTAACAGCGCTGCCGGCGATCGAGGCGGCGACCACCGGCAGGATCGCGATGGCGAGCGCCGCCCAGAGCGGCGGGCGGAGATCAGTGCTGATGTCGGCAGGCGTCGTCATCATGCGATGATGGGGCGCTGCTGTGCGTCTCGCAAGGCGATGCGTCTGCTTGCGGCATGCAGCGAACATTCCCGCATCTCATGGAACTTTTCGGGAAGAGCCGCGCAGAACCTTCGGTGCGCTTGCCCATGCGGGTGCGCAGGCCTTGTCAGAACCAGATCGCTTTCGCCTTCGCGAGATAGCGCACCCGTTCCGAGAGGCCGTTGCGGCCGCCATTGATCAGCTTGGTCACGCGCTCGCTGTCGTCGGCATCGGCCGCGGCATTGATGGCGCGCTCGCCCCAGTAGGCGAAGGCGACGCGCAGCGAGATTTCGGGCTCCTTCGCCCGCTCGGGCTCGGTTTCCAGGTCGATGCCGAGCAGCTGGCCGAAGAGGCGGTAGTTCGCGCGCCCGGTCAGCTGGAAGATGCCGCGCCCGTGATAGCGGATGCCGTCGCCGGCCTGGGTGTTGCCGAGATCGCGCCGGCCCTCGTAGCGGATGAAATACGCGGGACCGCCATACTCCTCCAGCGTGCGGAAGCCGTCGGTCTCATGAGCCGCCTGCGCCAGGAAATGGCAGATGCGCCGCGGCGTCGCGATGTCGTGGTCACCAGCCAGTTCATCGAAGCGCTCGGCGAGGCCGGCGATGATCGTCGCATTGGCCGAGGGCGCGAGGCGCAGCAGGCGCTCGCGGTTGACAGCCAGGCCCGGCTCGGGGGCATGGTCGAGGCCGATCCAGTTTCCGACGGCGCGCATCGACATGAAAATGCCCTCCCGAGAAGGAGGACATCATCGCCGCTGCCGCGTGGCCGGGGATAAAGTTTCCGGCGGGGGAGATCAGCCGCTGACGGCGGTGTACTCGGTCTCGATCGAGGAAGCGTGGACCTCGTGGTCGAAGCCGTAGATGTGGATCGAGATCGCTTCGCCCGGCCCGAAATTGCGCATGCGATGGATATTCGGGCCCGAGGGCAGCATGCAGGCGACGTAGCCCGGCTTGCGCTCCTGCTCCTCGGTCTGGACGGCGCGGTCGGCGTCGATGGCGCGATACCAGGTCTCGGTGACGGTGCCGGAGACCACGCCGAAACAGCAGGAACAATGGTGGTCGTGGATCGAGGTGGCCGAGCCTTCACTCCAGACGATCGCCCAGACGCTGACGGCCTCGTTGCCGGCGAGCAGGTTGCGGCGGTAGCTGCCGGCCTTGCGCTCCAGCGGCAGGCGCTGGATCAGGTCGGGCATGGCGACAAGCTCCTGCAGCACCTCGCGGGCGGCGGTCAGGTAGTCGCGCGTCAGCGTGCCCGCATCGGTCCGCAGGTTGCGCAACACGGCCCCACGCCGTTCCTCGCTGAGAAAACCCTGCATGCCATTCCCCTCTCGATCACTGCGGCGATGATAGGGCGCGCTTGAGGGCAGCAGTTTGCGGAGTTGGAGAATTTTCATCCCCGGTTGGAATCTGATGCCCTTCATGTGATTATAGGTGGAATTATTTCTCACCTTCCTTCTTTGGGAAGCAATCCGATTCTGGATTCGGTGTAGTGTGATGGCGAAGCTCGACGCATTCGACTTGCGCATCCTGGCGCGATTGCAGGAGGATGCGAGCCTGCCGCTGGCGGAACTCGCCGAGGCGGTGGGGCTGTCGTCTTCGCCTTGCTGGCGGCGGGTGCAGAAGCTGGAGGAGGGCGGCTATATCAAGCGCCGCGTCGCCCTGCTCGACCGCGAGAAACTCAAGGCCGGCGTCACCGTCTTCATCGCGGTCAGAACGGCGCGGCACTCGATGGAATGGCTGGAGCGCTTCCATGCCGCCGTGCAGGACCTGCCGGAGATCGTCGATTTCTACCGGATGAGTGGTGAGATCGACTACCTGCTCAAGGCCTGCGTCTCCGACATCGCGGCCTATGACGCGCTCTACAAGAAGCTGATCTCGCGCATCGACCTCAGCGACGTGACCTCGATGTTCGCGATGGAGGAGCTGAAATCGACCTCGGCGATCCCGCTGGGATTTGCCGAACACTGAGGCCGCGCTCTCATGCAAAAGGGAGCGGCGAGCCGCTCCCTTCGTCATTTCGAGAGGGTTGGGAATCAGAAGCGATAGGTCACGCCTGCGGCGATCAGCCAGGGGTCGATCTTGACCTTGCCGGCGACGAGGCCGTTGTTCACCTTCACCTTCGGCTCCAGGAAGAGCTTCTTGACGTCGAAGTTGAAGCCCCAGTGCCGGTCGATCATGTAGTCGAAGCCGGCTTGCAGGGCGAAGCCGAACGAGTCCTTCAGGTCGAAATCGGTGAAGCCGCCCTTGGCCTTCTCGTTGAAGAACACAGTGTAGTTCACGCCCGCGCCGACATAGGGCTTGAACGCGCCGAGATCGGTGAAGTGGTACTGCAGCATCAGGGTCGGCGGCAGCAGCCAAGCCGAGCCGATGCGTGCGCCGGCAAGGCTGCCCGCGCCCTTCACATTATGGGGAGTGACGCCGAGGACGAGTTCGGCCGCGATGTTCTGCGTGAAGAAATAGGTGATGTCGAGCTCGGGCACGACCGAGTTGGAGATGTCGACCTTGCCGCCGACGATCGGCGCGCCGCCGATGTTCAGGCTGGCCTTTTCCTGCGGGATGACGAACAGCGCGCGGCCGCGGATCATCCACGGGCTCCACTGCGTCATGACAGGCGCAATCGGGGCCACCTTGGTCGAAGGCAGGTCGGCGGCCTGCGCGCCGGTCAAGGCGGTGGCGCCGAGCAGCGCGGCGGCGAGGGAAAGTATGGTTGAACGAAACGTCATGGAGGCAGCCCCTGGAGTGGTAAGCCGGGCTACCTGTCGGCAGCTCCAGCCCATGGCTCCATCAGCGCCTGTTTCGAGCGATGCGAATTGATCCGGATCAACCGCGGGGGCGGCTGCCGCTGGCTGTGGCTTTCCGGCCACGGCTGCCGGTCAGGCCTTCGTGACCTTCTGGTAGTCCTTCACGTCCGAGAAGGTGATGCCGGGCGCGCGCTCGGCATCGTATTTCAATGTGAACTGGCTGGACGCCATGAAGACCGGATCGCCGTCGAGGTCGTCGGCCATCGAGGATGGCTTGAGGCCGACGAATTTCTCCAGCGCCGCCTTGTCGTCCGACGAGACCCAGCGGGCGATTGCGAACTGGCAGGGCTCGAAATCGACGGGGAGCGAGTATTCGACGTCCATGCGCTCCTTGAGCACGTCGAGCTGGAGGGCGCCGACGACGCCGACGATGGCGGGCGCGCCGTCATGCGGCAGGAAGAGCTGGACGACGCCTTCCTCGGCCATCTGCTGCAGGGCCTCGCGCAGCTTCTTGGCCTTCATCGCATCCTTGAGCTTGACGCGGCGCAGGATTTCCGGGGCGAAGCTCGGCACGCCCTTGAAGACGATGTCTTCGCCCTCGGTCAGCGTGTCGCCGATGCGCAAAGTGCCATGGTTCGGCAGGCCGACGATGTCGCCGGCGAAGGCTTCCTCGGCGATCGAGCGGTCGCGGGCGAAGAAGAATTGCGGCGCGTTGAGCGGCATCGGCTTGCCGGTGCGGACGAGCTTGGCCTTCATGCCGCGGGAGAGCTTGCCCGAGCAGATGCGCATGAAGGCGATGCGGTCGCGGTGGTTCGGATCCATGTTCGCCTGGATCTTGAAGACGAAGCCGGTCATCTTCGGCTCGTCCGCCTCGATCAGGCGCTTGTCGGAAGGTTGCGCGCGCGGGCTCGGGGCATAGCGGCCCAGCGCATCGATCAGGTCGCGCACGCCATAGTCGCGGAGCGCCGCGCCGAAATAGAGCGGCGTGAGATGGCCCTCGCGGAAGGCCTGGAGGTCGAAGGGCTTCAGGCCCTCGGCAGCGAGGAAGACCTCCTCGCGCCAGGTCTCGGCAGCGCCGTGCGGCAGCAACTCGTCGAAAAGCGGATCGTCCCAACCGGAGACCTGGCGGTCCTCGGCGCGCTCGTCACCCTTCTGGTTGCGGCGGAAGGTGTTGGCCTTGAGATCGTAGGTGCCGACGAATTCGCGGCCCCGGCCGACCGGCCAGGTCATCGGCGCGACGTCGAGCGCCAGCGTCGTCTCGATCTCGTTGATCAGGTCGAAGGGATCGCGCGTCTCGCGGTCGACCTTGTTGATGAAGGTGACGATCGGGATGTCGCGGAGCCGGCAGACCTCGAACAGCTTCTTGGTCCGATCCTCGATGCCCTTGGCGGCGTCGATCACCATGACGGCGGCGTCGACGGCGGTCAGCGTGCGGTAGGTGTCTTCCGAGAAGTCCTCGTGGCCGGGCGTGTCCAGCAGGTTGAAGACGTGGCCGCCATATTCGAAGGTCATCACCGAGGTGACGACCGAGATGCCGCGCTGGCGCTCGATCTTCATCCAGTCCGAGGAGGTCTGGCGACGGCCCTGCTTGGCGCGGACTTCGCCGGCGAGCTGAATGGCGCCGCCGAAATAGAGCAGCTTCTCGGTCAGCGTCGTCTTGCCCGCGTCCGGGTGCGAGATGATGGCGAAGGTGCGCCGGCGCGCATGCGGCGCGACGGAGGCCGCGGACGCTTCGAGGGTCGAAAGATCGGTCATGGCGCGCATGAAGACGGAAGGGGGGCGGAAGTCAATTGGTTGACGCTGTCCCGCTTCTCATTCCGGGGCTTCGCGCCAGCGAAGAACCCGGAACCCACGACCGGGTGAGCGTTTGCTGTTTTCGATCGGTCGGTTCAACGGAGAACCAAGAGGTATCACCCGGTCGTGGGTTCCGGGTTCGGCCCTGCGGGCCGCCCCGGAATGACAGGGGGCTCAGTTCTTTAGCCGATACCCCGTCTTGAAGATCCAGCCGACGGTGGCGATGCAGGCGGCAAGGAAGAACAGCGTCATGCCGAGGCTGACGCCCAGGCTGACATCGGCGAGCCCGTAGAAGCTCCAGCGGAAGCCGCTGATGAGGTAGACGACGGGGTTGAACAGCGTCACGGTCTGCCAGAAGGGCGGCAGCATCGAGATCGAGTAGAAGGAGCCGCCGAGAAAGGCGAGCGGGGTGACGATCAGCAGCGGGATGACCTGCAATTTCTCGAAGCCGTCGGCCCAGATGCCAATGATGAAGCCGAACAGGCTGAAGGTCGTCGCCGTCAGCACGAGGAAGAACAGCATCATCACGGGGTGCTCGATCCGCAGTGGCACGAAGAAGGCGGCCGTCGCCAGGATGATCAGGCCGAGCAGGATCGACTTGGTCGCGGCGGCGCCGACATAGGCGATCACCGCCTCCCACCAGGCGACGGGGGCGGAGAGCAATTCGTAGATCGTGCCGGTGAATTTCGGGAAATAGATCGCGAAGGAGGCGTTGGCGATGCTCTGCGTCAGGAGCGAGAGCATGATCAGGCCGGGCACGATAAAGGCGCCATAAGGTACGCCTTCGACCGATTGCATGCGCGAGCCGATCGCGCCGCCGAAGACGATGAAATAGAGCGAGGTCGAAAGCACGGGCGAGACGATGCTCTGGAGCGGGGTGCGCCAGGTCCGAGCCATCTCGAAGCGGTAGATCGCGGCGATGGCGTGCAGGTTCAGGCCGGTCATCAATGGCGCTCCTTGACCAGGCTGACGAAGATGTCCTCGAGTGAGCTCTGGCTGGTGCTGAGGTCGCGGAAGCGGATGCCGGCCTCGGCCAGGCCTTGCAGCAAGGTGGTGATGCCGGTGCGCTCGGCCTGGGTGTCGTAGGTGTAGACGATCTCGTCGCCGGCCGCCGACAGCTTGAGGTCGAAGCTCGCCAGCGCCTCCGGCACGGCCGCGATCGGCTGCTGAAGCTGGAGCGAAAGCTGCTTCTTGCCGAGCTTGCGCATCAGCTCGGCCTTCTCCTCGACCAGGATGATCTCACCCTTGGAGATGACGCCGACGCGGTCGGCCATCTCCTCGGCCTCCTCGATATAGTGGGTGGTCAGGATGATGGTGACGCCCTCGTCGCGCAGCCGCCGCACCATCCGCCACATGTCCTGCCGCAGCTCGACATCGACGCCGGCGGTCGGCTCGTCGAGGAAGAGGATGCGTGGCTCGTGCGAGAGTGCCTTGGCGATCATGACGCGTCGCTTCATGCCGCCGGAGAGCATGCGGATCTGGCTGTCCTTCTTCTCCCAGAGCGAGAGGTCTTTCAGGATGCGCTCGATCAGGGTGGGATCGCGCGGCTTGCCGAAGAGGCCGCGGCTGAAATTCACGGTCGACCACACCGTCTCGAAGGCGTCGGTCGTCAGCTCCTGCGGCACGAGGCCGATGGCCGCGCGGGCGGCGCGATAGTCCCTGAGGATGTCGTGACCATCGGCGGTGACGGTGCCGGTGCTCGGCCGGACGAGCCCGCAGATGATGCTGATCAGCGTCGTCTTGCCGGCGCCGTTGGGGCCGAGCAGGGCGAAGATCTCGCCGCGCCTGATGGCGAGGTCGACGGATTTCAGTGCGCTGAAGCCGGAGGCGTAGGTCTTCGAGAGGCTGGAGACCGAGATGATCGGCGAGGTCGTGTCTGACATGGGCGGCATATAGGGGAGCCGTTGCGTGGTTACGATGGCGGGGTCATGTCGGGAAAGCATGATCGCCTGTCAGTTCATGGCGGGAAGCGTACCCAAACGAAAAGGCCGGGCGCGGCCCGGCCTTCGGTTACGCAACGCAATCGCACGCTACTTCATGAAAAACCACAGCAGGATGATGATCGGAATCGGAACGCCTACAAGCCACAGAATGATGGAACGCATATGCAGCCCCTCGTTGGATCGATGATGCTGCGGCAACGCTGTTCGAAGGGGTAATGTTCCTGTCCGCGGGCTGTCAGACCTATCTGAAAGCCTCCGCGGCTGGATGCCATCGCGGGCGATAGCCGTGTTCCAGCGCCGCGAGCGTGGCGGGAGGCGTGAGCACGGTCACGGTGCCCGTCGGGCGTCTCCGTTGCTCGACATAGCCACCGGGCGACCAGAGCAGGGCGGAGGTGCCACGCAGCGCCAGGAATGCTGTTCCGTCATCTGATCGCAGCATCGCGCCATCCGGCAGCTGTTCAGCGGCCAGCCGGTGCGTGCGTTTCAGCCGGCCGTCACGGCGGTCGGCATCGAGGATGCGGTCGATCTCGGGAAAGAGTGGTGTCTCGGGAAGCCTAAGGCCCCGCACCAGCGCATCGCGATAGGCGAGCGCGTCCTGGCGCCGGCATTCCATGCAAGGGCGGTGACCGGCGGCGAGCGCGGTCACCTCGTCGCAGAAGAACAGCTCGGTATAGCCGCGGTCCCAGACCTTGCGTTTGCGGCCCTTGAACGAGAGGACGCAGCAGAGCCACTGGCGCGTCGCCTGCATTCGGGTGGGGACCTCTTGCGCCGAAGGGTCATGAAAGCGGCCGCCGCGATTGCCGTAGAAGGTGCCACGCGCCGGATCGGCGAAGAGCGTGCCATCGGGTCTGACGCGATTGGGAAGGGGCATGGGATGGTTCGCCGAGCTTGATCGTGGTCAGCATCCGGGTCCCGCGCGACAGGCGATGGCAGCAGCGTCCGGCCCTGCGACGTCGCAGCGTGTTGGCGCATGGGAGGACCTGAGGCAAGCTGGCTTCGTCCAGAGCGGGGGCGGCGATGGAAGACGCGCGTCATGCGAATGCGATTCAGGTGCCGCAGCCGGCGCCGTCGCGGCTGGTCGCCCATCCCGATCGCGGCCTGATCCTGGGCGAGGTGCATGCGCGGCCTTTCGCACCGATGGCGACGCCGAGCCGCGTCCTGCATTTCGCCTTCCTGACCGATGCCGCGCAGGCCGCGGCGGATCGCGCGGCGCTGGCGCGCTTCTGTGCCGAGCGCGGCGTCGCCGGCCCATCGGAGGACGCGAAGCATCATCGCGCTCGGCTCAACGACACTGGCCTGCGCTGGGAACAGCATAGCGAGTTCACCACCTATAGCTGGGAGCTGCCGGCGAATGGCGGCCAACCCTTCGAGCCGCCGCCCACGATGCTGCCGCAGCCGATGCTCGAATTGCCGCAACCGGGGCCGCATCTCGTCTCGGTCGATCTGCACTTGGTCGTCGAGCGGCCGACCGAGGCTTTCGACCGGCTCTTCGATGCCTCTAGCCTCGCCGTGGTCGATGGCGGCGCGGCCATGGCGGCGACGGATTTCCGGGCCTGTGCAGACGGTTTCGTGCGCATCCTGGTGCGGGATCGCTCGCTGACGCCGGCGCAGGCGGGGGCGCTCGCGCAACGCCTGCTGGAGATCGAGACCTATCGGACGCTGGCCCTGCTCGGCCTGCCGGAAGCCCATCGCATCGCGCCTTTCGTCAAGTCGACCGAGGAAGCGCTGGTGCGCATCGCCAACACGATGACGCAGACCGACGGGCTCGCCGCCGACAACGCCCTGCTCGACGAAATGACGGCGCTTGCGGCCCGGCTCCAGGCGGAGGCGACCGTCGCCGGCTACCGTTTCGGCGCCAGCCGCGCCTATAGCGATATCGTGCAGCAGAGGCTTGCGGCGATCGGTGAGGAGCCGCATGAGGGCTGGCCGACGATCTCCGCCTTCCTGTCGCGGCGGATGGCGCCGGCGATGCGGACCTGCCAGATGCTGGTCGGGCGCCTGGCCGATCTCTCGCGCAATCTGGGCCGCGCCTCGAACCTGCTGCGCACCCGCGTCGACGTGGCGCTGGAGCAGCAGAACCGCGACCTGCTCGCTGCGATGAACGAGCGGACGCGGCTGCAATTGCGATTGCAGCATACGGTCGAGGGGCTCTCGGTCGCAGCCATCGCCTATTACGTCGTCAGCCTGTTCGGCTATCTCGCCAAGGGCGCGAAGGAGGCCGGCTGGCCGATGCCGGATACGGGCGTCGCGATGGCGCTGTTCGTGCCGGTGGCGCTGCTGGGAGTCTGGTTGGCTGTCAGGCGCATCCGGCGCGGACACCATGAGAGCTGAGCAATACCTGAAGAAGCGCCGGCGATTTTCTGCGATCCCGTCAGCAGAGCCTTAACGCTAGAAGCAAGTCGGCGCCGGCCCCTAAGGCATTTGAAGTATTTTTGGCTGCATCCCGGTGGCGACGAAGCCAAGCGGAGCCGGCAAGCGCCACCATGAACACCTATCTGCCCCTGATCCTGTTCACGGTGCTGACCAACGCCGCCGCGCAATTGATGCTGAAGCGCGGCATGACCGGTGTCGGTTCGCTTGATGTCGCCGGCGACGGGCTGATCGCCACGGTCTTCCGCGTCGTCTTCAACCCCTTCGTCTTCGCGGGCCTGTGCACCTTCGTGATCAGCATGGCCTCGCACCTGATCGTGCTCTCCAAGGTGCAGATCAGCTACGCCTACCCGTTCCTGAGCCTCGCCTATGTCGTGGTCGCGGCTTACGCCTATTTCGTCTTCCACGAGGATCTGAGCGCGATGCGTATCGCTGGCATCGGCTTCATCGTGCTGGGCACCATCTTCATTGCACAAAGCTGAGGGAGATCATGGACCTGATCGTACGCCTGTTCCTGCGCCTCGGCGCCCTGTTCGAGCCGCCGGTGGCGCCGCAGCCGGTGCCCGTGCCGGTGCGCAACCGCCATCCCCGCCTGCCTGTCGACCGGAGGTGATACGATGAAGCACATCATCATCGGCGGCGACGGCTTCGTCGGCTCGCATCTGGCGGCGGATCTCTCCGCCATGGGCGAGGAGGTGCTGGTTGCCGACATCCACCAGAGCAGCCACGCGCATTACGCCAAGGTGCCGTTCCTGACGGTCGACGTGACCAAGGCCGAGAGCGTGGACGCAATCCCGCTGACGCCGGAAGACCTCGTCTACAATCTCTCCGCCAAGATGCTGTCGCCGATCGTGACGCGGGCCGAGCGGCACGAATTCTTCTGGCCGGTGAACTATCACGGCACGCAGAACATCCTGTCGTGGATGGAGAAGAACGGCGCCAACCGGCTCGTCCATTTCACCACCGACATGATCTACGGCCATTCGGTGACGGTGCCGCAGGACGAGACGCACCCGGCCCATCCGCTCGGCGAGTACGGGGAGAGCAAGCTCGCGACCGAGCGCCTCGCCGACGAATACCGGGCCAAGGGCTTCCGCATCCCGATCTTCCGACCGCGCCTGATCATCGGGCCGGGCCGGCTCGGCATCCTCGTCAAGCTGTTCAAGCTGATCGACATGAACCTGCCGGTGCCGATGATCGGCTCGGGCAAGAACCCCTACCAGTTCATCTCGGTCTTCGACTGCGCCAGCGCCTGCGTCGCGGCCTGGAAGGCGGGCTTCCCGAACGAGGCCTATAATCTCGGCTCCGACGATCCGCCGCCGGTGCGCAAGCTGCTCGGCGACCTGATCAAGCATGCAGGTTCCAAGTCGATCCTGCTGCCGACGCCGGCCTCGCTGGTGAAGCTGACGCTCGATACGCTGGACGCGATCAACCTGCCGATCATGGATCCCGAGCAGTACAAGATCGCCGACGAGATCTGCATCCTCGACACCTCCAAGGCCAAGCGCGAGCTCGGCTGGGCGCCGCAATACCGCGACGAGGACATGCTGCTCGCCGCCTATACCGAGTATCGCAAGGCCAAGGATGGCCCGAAACAGGCTGAGAGGAGCCTCGCCGCATGAGCATGCCCGCCTTCAAGAACGAGGACGTCGCCTTGACCAATGCCCGGCCGCAGCTCATCAGCGTGGAAGCTGCCAAGCAGCTCGATGCCGCGCAGGTAAAGGAGCTCTTCGCAGCCCATATCAATCCCGGCCAGCTTCACTTCCTGAAGCTGCTCGGCTTCGACAAGATCCTCGTCGATCGTGCCGAGGGGATGCACTACATCACCAAGGATGGCCGCAAGATCCTCGATTTCTTCGGCGGCTTCTGCTCGGTCGCCTTCGGTCACAACCATCCGCGCATCGTCGCGGCCCGGCAGAGGTTCCAGGACGAGAACCGCCATGAAATCTGCATGGCCTTCATGTCGCAATATGCCTCCGCGCTGGCCAAGAACCTCGCCACCATCGCGCCGGGCGATCTCGACATGGTCTTCCTCGGCTCGACCGGCTCGGAGGCGATGGAGGCGGCGCTGAAGGTCGCCGAGCAGGCGCAGGGCCCGGACAAGTCCAAAATCCTGCACGCCGCGAACTCGTTCCACGGCAAGACCAAGGGCGTGCTCTCGGTCACGGATTCGACGCTCTACCAGTCGCAGTTCAAGCTGGTCGAGAACCGGGTCAAGGTGCCGTTCGGCGACATCAACGCGGTCCGGCAGGCGCTGGAGAGCGATCCCTCGATCGGCATCGTCGTGATGGAGACGATCCAGGGCGGTGGTGGCATCGTCGAGGCGCCCGAGGGCTTCTGGCGCGAACTGCGTGCGCTCTGCGACAAGCATGGCGTGCTCTGGGTTGCCGACGAGGTGCAGTGCGGGCTCGGCCGCACCGGCCAGTTCTTCGCCTTCGAGCGCGACGGCGTGGTGCCTGACGTCACCGCGCTGGCCAAGGCGCTCGGCGGTTCGAAGGCGGCGATGGGGGCGATGATCGCCCGTCGCGAGATCTACATGAAAGCCTATGGCAAGCCGAAGAGCGCGCTGATCCATGCGCAGGCGACCTTCGGCGGCATGGGCGAGGCCTGCGTCTCGTCGATCGAGGCCCTCAACGTCCTCTATGACGAGGACCTGATGGGCAATGCGCAGCGCCAGGGTGACTACCTGATCGAGAAGCTGAACGGCCTGCGCGCCAAGTATCCGACCCTGCTCAAGGAAATCCGCGGGCGCGGCCTGATGATCGGCGTCGAGTTCCAGGACATCAGCGAGACCATGCCCTTCGGACTGAAGCACATGGTCGCGCTGCTCGACGACAAGCTGAAGGGCTCGCTCTGCGGCTTCGTCGGCGCGCTCCTGCTGAAGGAACACGACGTGCTCGTCGCCTTCACCGAGTACAACCGCAACGTCATCCGGCTGGAGCCGCCATTGATCGTCACGCGCGAGCAGTGCGACCAGTTCCTCGCGGCCTTCGAAGCTGTGCTGTCGGGCGGCGTCACCGGCATCGTCACCGGCTACCTGCGCAAGGTCGCGGTCGGCAAGGGCTAGGTGATGCGGGCGCTGGTTGCAGCGGCTTCAAGCTCCACGCTTGTCATTCCGGGGCGCGTCGCAGGCGCGAACCCGGAAACCACGACGGGGTGAGACATTCAAGACGCGTTGCGAGCGGCTCACCCAGTCGTGGGTTCCGGGTTCTTCGCTAGGCGAAGCCCCGGAATGACAAAGGTGGTTCTGGCCGGGAACGATCCGCAGTTGGCGATCCGAGTGACCGCCAACAAAAAAGAGGCCGGCGTAAGCCGGCCTTTTGAGTCAGGGGTCTCGAAACAGGAGTCTTCCAGAAAAGCTCAGTAGTAGCCGCACACCCGGCGGTAGCCGATGACGTTGCCCCAGCGGTCGAAGCGTTCGACCATATCGCAGGAGCGGACGGGGGCGGCGTAGTAGCCGTAGCCATAAGCGGGGCGGGTGGCGCCGGCGATGATGGCGCCCGCGGCGAGTGCGCCGACCACGCCCGCTCCGACACCCCAGCCCCGGTGGCCGTAGCCATAACCCCAGCGCGGGCGCGCCTCGGCGCCGGAAGCCGCGAAGGTGGTGGCCAGGGTGAGGGCCGCGAGGGTCGCGGTCACGGTCTTGCGGAACGTCGTCATGCTCGTCTCCCAATCTCTGCGAGAGCGAAGGTTTCGCTCTTCATGCTCATTGGTCGCAGGCCGCAGCAAACGGGTTCAAAGGTGACGTGAGAATTTTTCGGGGTGGTTGGAGCCGCTCCAGAACACGGTGCGATCAGCCCGCGGCCCGCCCATAGAAGCGCAGCAATTCCAGCCCCTCCGGGCTCGTCCAATCCGCTTCGCCGACGAGATAGCCGACGCTGCGCGCCTCGCGGTCGAGCAGATAGGTCATCGGCATGCCATAGAGCGGGAAGGGCGTGGGCTTCGCCGATTTCGGGCCCGAGGCCACTATCCCCTCGGCATCGATGAAAGTCTTGAGGTCGGCAAGGCCGAGCCTGTCGAGATAGGCCTTCACGGTCGCCACGGATCTGTCGAGCGAGACCGGGACGACGACGAAGGGCTCGCGGGCCGTCTTTGTCTGGAGCCGCCGCAGGATCGGCAATTCGCGCCGGCAGGGCGGGCACCAGCTTGCCCAGAAATTCAGGAGGACCGCCTTGCCGCGATAGGCGGAAAGCGGCCGGGTCTTGCCGGCGAGATCGGTGAGGACGAGGGAGCCGGCCTCTTCCGGGGGATCGATCTGGACGAATTGCGAGCTTGGCCCCGAGAAGCGCGGCGGCTGCCGGGCCTCAGCCGGGATGGCGCCCAGCGACGAGAACAAGGTGATGGCGAGGGCCTGGCGACGTGTCGGCGAAAGGAATGCGTGCCGGTCCGGTGCCGGCTGATCGTTCAGAGGGGTGGTCATGAGGCGCTGCTAGCAGCCGGCCATCTGCCGGGAAACCGTTGTCGCGCGTACCTCACCGGGCTGTGATGTCGCAGGCCGATCCTACCGCGTCGTGACCCGCCGCCAGAAATCGGAGGAAAAGCCCGGGTCGATATGAGCTGCGAAGTCGCGCCAGCGCGGAAAGGAGGCCGCGAAGGTCGCTGATGACATGCGAGCATCCTTGTAGGGATTGACCCGTCCGCCAGCGGCAATGGCGAGGCTGTCGAGCCGGGCGAGCAATCGTTCGGTTCGCTCGCCGCGATTGGGGAAGTCCAGCGTCAGCGTCGCGCCCGGCATGGGGAAGGACATCAGGCCGGGCGAGGGCTTGTCGCCGAAGAGCTTCAGCACCGTCAGGAAGGAGGCTTCGCCCGCGGCGAGCGTCTGCCTGAGCATCTCGGCCACGGTCTCGGGCGCACCGTCGCGCGGGACGGCACACTGGAACTGCCGCAGGCCCTTCGGGCCATAGGCGCGGTTCCAGTCGTAGATGCGGTCGAGCGGATAGAAGAACGGCCTATAGGGGACGCGGCGCTCGCTGCCGCCCTGCGGCTGGCTGTTGCGGTAGAGCCAGTTGAAGGCTCCGAGTGTCACGCGGTTGATCAGCGGGAAGGGTGGCTTCAGCGGGAACGGCAGCGAGCGTGCCATCCGCGGCGGCGGCTCGTCGGATGCGGGGGCATGATTGGCCCGGAAGAAGACGCCACGGCCGAAATGACGGCCGCTGGCGAGCGAGTCGATCCAGGCGACGGTGTAGTCATGCGTGGCGTCGGAGGCGGCGGCGATCTCGAAGAAGCGTGCCAGATTGTCGAAGGGCAGGACCTCCTGCGCCATTTCGGCCGATGCGATCGGCATGAGCTGCAGCGTCACCTGCGTCACGAGCCCGGTCAGGCCGAAGCCGCCGATTGTCGCGGCGAAGAGCTCGGCATTGAGATCGGGGGCGCAGATCAGGTGCTGACCGTCCGAGCGTGCCAGTTCGAAGGCGCGAACATGACAGCCGAAGGTGCCGGCGCCGTGGTGGTTCTTGCCGTGAACGTCGTTGGCGAGCGCGCCGCCGACGGTGACGAAGGCGGTGCCGGGCGTGACCGGCGGAAACCAGCCGGCCGGCACGGCGATCTCGAGCAGGCGATCGAGCATGAGGCCGGCGCCGCAGGTGATGAGGCCTGTCTCGCGATCGAAGGCGAGGATGTCGTCGAGACTGCGTGCATCGATCAGCGTGCCGCCGTCGTTCAGGCAGGAATCGCCATAGGAGCGGCCGTTGCCATAGGCGAGGAGCGGGCGGCGCGGGCGGTGAGGCGCGTCGAGCCAGTCGCGGGCGTCGAGGATTGTGCTGCCGCGGGCCGCAAGTCCGCCCCAGGATCGGTAATCGGTCAAGGGCGCGGTCACGGCAGGAAGGTCGCGGCGACCATGATCAGGACCACGAGCAGCCCCATGAACTGGCTGCGCCAGTCACGGATCATGAAGACCAGCGGATCGTCCGGCATCTGGCCGCGGCGGGCCAGGAACCAGATCCGTGCCATCTGGTAGAGGATGATCGGGCAGATCAGCCAGATCAGCTTGGGCTGGCTGTAGAGCTGCTTCACGTTGGCGCTGTCGACATAGAGCGCCATGATGAGCGCGCAGGTGCAGCCCGAGGCCATGCCGAGCTGCGACAGCGCCTCGATATCCTCGGCCTGATAGCCGCGCCCCGCCTTCTTCAGCCCGGACTGATCCTGAGTCAGGCGCAGTTCGGCATAGCGCTTCACCAGAGCCAAACTGAGGAAGAGGAACATCGCGAAGGCCAGCAGCCAGGACGATATCGCGATGGCGGCGGCGGCATTGCCGGCGAGGATGCGCAGCGTGTGCATGGCGGCGAGGCCGAGCACATCGACCAGAAGCTTGCGCTTGAGGAAGAGCAGATAGGCCAGCGCCAGGAAGAGATACGCCAGCAGCGCGAGGAGGAAGTTCTTCGGCTGCGGGACGAGCATGACCATGGAAAAGGCGGCAATGAGCAGGATGGGGACGGCGGCATAGGCCTGTGCCGCCGTGATCTCGCCGGCCGCGAGCGGGCGCTTGCGCTTGGTCGGGTGGCGCCGATCCGCCTCGACATCCTTGATGTCGTTCAGGAGATAGACCGCGGAGGCGATCAGGCTGAAGGCGACGAAGGCGATCAGGCCCAGCCAAAGCGCGTGCGGATCGAAGGCGTCGTGGTTGAGCAGGATGGGGACGAAGACGAGGCCGTTCTTGAGCCAATGGTGCGGCCGCATCGCTCTGATCATCGCGGTCACAGACATGGTTCGACCCGTCTCCCTAAGACATGGGTCGGCTTCCGCGATGCGGAACCCGGCCACCGGCTCGACCGGCGCGGGCGTTATCGGCTGGAAAATCCTAAGCGAGGGTGCATGTGGCGTCGAAACGGGCAGTGATTTCAACGCCATGCTTAACATCGGGCTTCCGCATTCCGCGAAAGCCCGAGGTGGCCGGCGCCGCGATCAGGCGCCGGCCGAGGCTGTCAGACCTTGGCGGCGCTGGCGGCGGCGTCGATATTGGCGACCAGTTCGGCATCGAGGCCGAGCGAGCCGGCGAGGCCAGCGAGAAAGTCCTTCTCGGCGGCGTTGTCCGGATTGATGGCGATGCGCGCCGCCGTATAGATCTGCGCGGCGAGCTCGGGGCTTTCGGCCGCCTCGACCAATGTGTCGATCGAGGCCGGCTTCGCCATCTCCTGTGCCAGCCAGGCATGCGCCTCCTGTTCGAGGCCGGCTTCCTTCAGGCCACCGAGGATCGCGCTGCGCTCTTCCGCATCGATATGGCCGTCGGCGGCGGCCGCCGCGATCATGGCGCGGATGAAGACGAGGGCCGTGGCCTCGGTCGCGGCCTGCGGCTCGAAGCCGGTGCCGGCCGGCGCCGGCAGTACTTCCTGCTGGGCTGCGTTGAGCAGCGGCTTGCCGGCCTGATAGTTCTGGTAGGCCTTGTAGGCGAGGCCGCCGATCAGGGCGAGGCCGCCGAGCTTGGCTGCGGAGCCGGCGACCGAGCGGCCCGTGCTGGTGCCGAAGACGAGCGCGCCGAGACCGCCGAGCACGGCGGTGGCCAGCGCCGGGTTGCTGGTGAACATGCCCTTGGCCTGCTCGATGAGCTGGTCCGGCGTCCGGCCGCCGGTGACCCGGCCGAGTGCTTCGCCGGCGCCCTGTTGCACGCCGGTCTGGCGCGCCGCGTCGCCAAGGCCCTGCGTCGCCTGGGTCAGGATCTGTCCGGCCAGGCCGCCGATCCCGCCCGAGCGCTGGACCTGATCGGCCAGTCCGCCGAGCATGCCGCCGAGGCCGCCCTGCTGCCCTGCCTGCGTGCCGGCCTGGCTGCCGGCATTGATCAGGGCATCGAGCAGGGATTTGGCATTGAACATCTAGGTTTCTCCTGTTGGCGGTCGTGATGCCGCGCAGTCGGGATCGATCAGCGGCATGAAAACGGTGCGACCAAGGCGTCAGTTTGCACAGCTTGGCGCTCAAGTCATCGGCAGCGGCAGCACTCCCGGTTCCTTCAGCGTTTCCAGCGCGATCTCGGAGCGCACGCGGGCCACGCTTTCATGTGGCATCAGGATTTCGTTGACCAGTCGGGCGAGCGCCTTGAGGTCGCCTACGGCGACCTTCAGCAGGTAATCAGCCTCGCCCGTGAGGGCATGGGCCTCGAGGATCGCTGGCGTCAATCGCACGAGATCGCGGAAGCGGCGGGCATTGTCGCGCGAATGCGTGTCGAGCGCGACATGAATGAAGACGATGACGCCGAGGCCGACGGCGGAAGGCTCCAATGCCGCGCGATAGCCACGGATGACCCCCTCCTGCTCCAGCCGCTGGCGCCGGCGCGAGACCTGGCTCGCCGAAAGCCCGACCGTCTCGGCCAGGGATGCGTTGGTCAGGGAGGCGTCGTTCTGGAGCGCGTCGAGGAGACGCCAGTCGAGTGCGTCGAGCGTGGCCATATGATGCGCCTGCAACATCCATGATGCACGGATCATGCATCGAATTCTCGAAAGGAGGCAAGTTTGCACGAAACTCGCCTGCCATTTGCGCGATGATCGATCATCCCGACAAGAGCAGACAGGAGGAATGCCCATGGGTCCGTTTCCGCACGATGCCGCCCCGCCTGCGATCTCGGCCGCCAACCCGATGGGCACGGATGGTTTCGAGTTCGTCGAATACGCCCATCCCGAACCGGAGAAGCTCGGCGCTCTCTTCGAGACGATGGGCTTCACCAAGGTTGCCCGCCACCGCTCGAAGCAAGTGACGCTCTACCGGCAGGGCGACGTCAATTTCGTCGTCAACGCGGAACCCGATTCCTTCGCCCAGGCCTTCGCCGCCGCACATGGCCCCTGCGCCTGCGCGATGGCCTTCCGCGTCGTCGATGCGAAGCATGCCTTCGAGCGGGCCGTGTCGCTCGGCGCCGAGCCCTATGAAAGCGCGATCGGACCGGGCGAGCTCGCGATCCCCGCGGTGCGCGGCATCGGCGGTTCGCTGCTCTATTTTGTCGACCGCTACGGCGAGAAGGGCTCGATCTGGGATGTCGATTTCGAGTGGATCGGCGAGCGCGACCCGCATCCGGAGCAGGCCGGCCTGTATTATCTCGACCACCTCACCCATAATGTCATGCGCGGGCGCATGGACCATTGGGCCGACTGGTACGGCAACCTGTTCAATTTCCGCGAGATCCGCTTCTTCAACATCGAGGGCAAGCTGACCGGCCTGATCTCGCGTGCGCTGACCTCGCCCTGCGGCAAGATCCGCATACCCATCAACGAGTCGCTCGACGACAAGAGCCAGATCGAGGAGTACCTGCGCCAGTACAAGGGCGAGGGCATCCAGCACGTCGCGATGGGCTCGCGCGACATCTATGCCAGCGTCGAGGCCCTGCGCGGCAACGGTCTGCCGTTCATGCCCTCGCCGCCCGCGACCTATTACGAGAAGGTCGATGCCCGCGTGCCGAACCATGGCGAGCCGGTCGAGCGGCTCAAGGCCAACGGCATCCTGATCGACGGCGAGGGCGCGGTCGCGCTCGGCGAGAAACAGGGCCGGATGAGCAAGGTGCTGCTGCAGATCTTCTCGGCCACGGTGGTCGGACCGATCTTCTTCGAGTTCATCCAGCGCAAGGGCGATGATGGCTTCGGCGAGGGCAATTTCCGCGCGCTCTTCGAATCGATCGAGGAAGACCAGATTCGCAGGGGCGTCCTGAGCCCGGCGGCTGCTGCCGAATAGAGCTCCACGCTGCACGGCCGGCCAGCCCGGCCATGCACGCTACGGCGCGAGCTTGCGCATCAGAAGCGGGGCGCCAACCGCGGGGTCCTTGCGCCACTGGCCGTTCTCGAAGACGAGGTCGGTGCCGTGGCCTCGGCGCGCGACGAGCGTCAGGCGGCCGTCGGCATAACGCCAGCCGACGGGGTCGAAGATGGTCAGGCCGGTATCCGGGCAGAGCCCTTCGAAAGCGGCTGGCTGGCGGCCACCGGCAGAGGCAGGCGACAGGACGAGGCGGCAGGCCTCGCGGTTCTGCTGGCGCATTACGACATAACGGCCGGGCAACGAAGAAGCTGCTGGCGCGGTCGCGGGGTCGACTTGCGTGATGCGTTGGGCCGCCGTCCCGGCGGAGCTCTGCGCAACCTGCGGTGAGACGCGCGGATGGGCTCCCGACGACAGCTTGTAGGGCTTGCCGTCACTGCCCTTGCCGTTGAGGCCGGCCTCGGGCGATCCGCCCTGGAAGGCGATGACCTCCTTGCCGCCTGCATCCATGAACTGCGGCTGCCCTGCGCCGTTCAGCGTCCAGGATGCGGCGGTATCGAGGATCGGCAAGGCGCGGCGGCAGGTGGCCGGGAAGCGCAACTGACGCCGGTTGCCTGTGGCTTCCGCGCCGAGCGTGACGGTGCAGCTTCGCGAGGCATCGGCCGTTGCAAGCTCCCAGGCGCCGAGCCAGTGGCGGATTGCTTCGGGTGCCTTGTCGGCGCCGCGCGGCAACGGCGCCGTCTGGGCGGCCGCCGGCAGGGCGCCGGCGGCGAGGATCAACAGTGGCAGAAGCCGGTGGATCAGGCCTTTTTCCATGGAGTCTCCGACACGGGCGTCAGCGGGCCCTTGCCATCGAACCATGAAACCAGGTTGTCGACCAGAAGCTGGCCCATCGCCTCGCGGGTATGAACCGAGGCAGAGCCGACATGGGGCAGCAGCACGGCATGCTCGATCGCGATCAGCTCTGCCGGCACGCGCGGCTCGTCCTCGAAGACGTCGAGGCCGGCGGAGAGGATGGTCCTGTCCTTGAGTGCCTTGATCAGCGCCTGCTCGTCGACGACGGTGCCGCGGCCGACATTGACCAGGATGCCGTTGGGACCCAGCGCCTTCAGCACCTCGGCATTGATGATGTGATGGGTCGAGGCGCCGCCCGGCGCGACCGAGATCAGCGTGTCGACATCGGCGGCCATGTCGACCAGCGAGGGATAGTAGGGATAGGACACGTCGGGCTGGCGCGAGCGGCCGTGATAGACGACCGGCAGGCCGAAGGCCTCGACGCGTTGCGCCACCGCCTTGCCGATGCGGCCGAGGCCGACGATGCCGACCTTGCGACCGCGCAGCGAGGTGGTGAGCGGGTAATTGCCCTTGAGCCATTGACCCTCCCGTAGATAGCGGTCGACCTGCGGCAGCTGGCGGACGGTGGCGATCAGCAGGCCGAGCGCGAGGTCGGCGACCTCGTCGGTCAGGACGTCGGGCGTGTTGGTGACGACGAGGCCGCGTTTGCCGGCTTCAGCCGCGTCGACATGGTCGTAGCCGACGCCGAAGCTGGAGATGACCTCGAGCTTCGGCAGAGCGTCGAACAGCGCGCCATCGACGCGGTTGTGCCCGCCGCCGGCGGCGACGCCGCGCACGCGGCCGGAGACCTCGCGCAGCAGGGCGGCGCGATCGGCCGCCTTCCACAATTCATGGACGGTGAAGCGGGCCTTGAGCTGGTCGGCCGCATAGGCCATCAGCGGGCCGGTCTGGACGATTTCGGGCTTGGTCGAGGCTGTCATTGTCGGGCTGTCCGTCTGTGGTGGCGAAGGTCGTTGATTCGGGTGGTCTGAATCGATTAAAATGGAATGGCGCGGCCTGCCGGAACGGCATAGCCCGGTCGTCGCATGAGCGCTATCCGATCACGTCCCGCCGATGAGCGAGGCGCTCATTTAGTATGCTTTATTCTGGCGATTTTCCCCGTCTCCGTGGCGACATGCGTGCCGAGCGAAGCCAGCGTCGTGTTCAGGCTGTCGATGACCAGGCCGGCCATGCGCGCCGAGGCGAGGTCGCCGTCGCGATCGATGATGGCGAGCAGCACGTGCTCGTGATCGGGCAGGGATTCGACATAGGCGGCCTCGTCGCCGGTCTTGAGCAATAAGGACCATTGCAGCGTCGCGATGACGGCGCTGGAGAGGCATTGCAGCGCGGCGTTCTGGCAGGCGGAGAAGATCGCTTCGTGGAAGGCGAGGTCGGCCCGGATCGTGTTCTCGGCGTAAGGCGCGCCGTCGGCCATGCCGCGATAGGCCGCCTCGATACGGGCGATATCGGTCGAGGTCCGGCGCTGCGCCGCAAGGCGCGCCGCGCTGGGCTCGACGAAGCGGCGCAACTCGAAGAGATCGCGGATGAATTTCTCGTTGGGATCGGCCTCGAAATGCCAGGACAGGACGTCGGGGTCGAGCAGGTTCCAGCGCTCGCGCGGCGCGGCCCGCGTGCCGCTCTTCGGGCGCGCCTCGACCAGTCCTTTCGCCGTCAGGATCTTGACGGCCTCGCGATAGGCCGTGCGCGAGACCGAGATTTCCGAGCGCAGGTCATCCTCGTTCGGCAGGACCTCGCCTGCCCGGACGCGGCCGGTGATGACCGCGACGGCGAGCTTCTGGGCGACCTGGCCGAAAAGCCGGTCCGGATTGAGCGTCGTCGGTCGCGAGAAATCGCGTACCCGCATCGCTGATGCCCCTCCCTCAGGCACTTCCGGCCAGCCTGAAATTACGGCATCCCGGAGGTTGTGGCGGTGCTTGACAGGCCCGCTTCTATCGTATGACTTTATCGCAGATTGGAACGGAGACAATCGCCGGGATCGGGCGATATCCGCTTTCATCATTCGGTCACAAGAAACCGATTGTGGTCGTGAGCCGCCTGCATGACGGGCGGAGCGACCAGGGAACGGAAAGCAGGGAAGGACGGCATGGCCTCAGTCCAGATCGCCGATGTGCGCAAGGCCTACGGGTCGACGCAGGTCATCCACGGCGTCGATATCGACATCAACGACGGCGAGTTCGTCATCCTGGTCGGTCCGTCCGGCTGCGGGAAATCGACATTGCTGCGCATGATCGCGGGGCTCGAGAACATCTCGGGCGGCGAGATCAAGATCGGCCCGCGCGTGGTGAACGACGTTCCGCCCAAGGAACGCGACATCGCCATGGTGTTCCAGAACTATGCGCTCTATCCGCATATGACGGTCGCCGACAACATGGCCTTCTCGATGAAGCTCAGGAAGGCGCCGAAGAGCGAGATCGACGAGCGCGTCAACAAGGCGGCCCAGATCCTGGGCCTGACCAAGCTGCTCGACCGCTATCCGCGCCAGCTCTCGGGTGGCCAGCGTCAGCGCGTCGCCATGGGCCGCGCCATCGTGCGCGATCCGCAGGTCTTCCTGTTCGACGAGCCGCTCTCCAATCTCGACGCCAAGCTGCGCGTGCAGATGCGCACCGAGATCAAGGAGCTGCACCAGCGCCTGAAGACCACGACGGTCTATGTCACGCACGACCAGATCGAGGCCATGACCATGGCCGACAAGATCGTCGTGATGCATGACGGCATCGTCGAGCAGATGGGCGCGCCGCTCGATCTCTACGACAACCCGGCCAATCTCTTCGTCGCCGCCTTCATCGGCTCGCCCTCGATGAACCTGCTCAAGGGCAAGATCGTCGGCAACGGCTTCGAGACCGAAGGTGGCACGGTCTGGCCCATCGGCAAGCACCCGATCGGCTCCGACGGGCAAGCTGCGGTGCTGGGTATCCGCCCTGAGCACTTCCGGCTCGATCCCAATGGCCTGAAGGCCGAGGTCGCGGTCGTCGAGCCGATGGGTTCGGAGACGCAGGTCGTCGTCCGCTGCGGCGGGCAGGATCTGACCTGCATCTTCCGCGAGCGCATCTTGGCCAAGCCCGGCGAAACGATCGGCATCACGCCGGATACCAGCGTCACGCATCTGTTCGACGCGGCGACAGGCAAGCGTATCTAGAACGAGCATCGGCCGGGTTGCGATGCGACCCGGCCGAGCGAGGCGCGTTCTCGATGCTGAATTCAGAGCCGGCCTTCCCGATCGGCCTTCTTCACGCCTGATCGGACCCGGCTCCAAGGAATTCGCCGCTCCCGCCAGGCGGAGCGACGGATGATCGCTGTCAACGCCCATAAATCATGCAGGACGGTGGTCCCATGCAGGCCGCCGCCGCACCAACGGAGGAGACGGTTTCCATGAGCATTTCCAGAAGAGACGTTCTGATCGGCGGCGCCGGGCTCGCGGCGGGCGCCACGCTGCCGTTCGCGCCGTCCATCGCGCAGGCCAAGATCGAGCCGGGCGCGACGCTGCGCGTGCTGCGCCCGACCAAGTTCGTCGATCCCGACCAGGCGATCTTCAACGAGAACACCGAGGCCTTCACCAAGGCGACCGGCGTGCCGGTGCGCGTCGACTATGCCGGCTGGGAAGACCTGCGTCCGCAGACGGCGGTCACCGCCAATACCGGCGCCGGGCCGGATATCGTCGTCGGCTGGGCCGATGATCCGCATATCTTCTCGGACAAACTGATCGACCTCACCGAGATCGCCGAGGAACTCGGCAAGAAGAATGGTGGCTGGTACCCGATCGCCGAGAAATACGGCAAGAAGGACAAGACCAACCAGTGGGTCTCGATCCCGATGGGCGCCTCCGGCGCGCCGGCGGTCTATCGTGAATCCTGGGTCAAGGAAGCGGGTTTCGACACCTTCCCGAAGGATCTCGACGGCTTCCTCAACCTCTGCCGCAAGCTCAAGGCGAACGGCCACCCCGCCGGCTTCGCGCTCGGCAACGCGGTCGGCGACGGCAACGCCTTCTGCAACTGGCTCGTCTGGACCCATGGCGGCTACATGGTCGACGAGAACAACAAGGTCGCGATCAACTCGAAGGAGACGATCGCGGCGCTGAAATACGCGAAGGCGCTCTACGAGACCTTCATTCCCGGCACGCTCTCATGGCTCGACATCAGCAACAACAAGGCGCTGTCCGCCGGTGAAATCGGCCTGACCCAGAACGGCGTCTCGCTCTACTTCTCGATCAAGAACTCGAAGGACGAGAAGACCGCGGCGATCGGCAAGGACCTGAACCATGCCACGATGCCGGTCGGCCCGCTCGGGCGTCCGTCGGAGCCGGCGCTGATCATCAACGCCATGGCGTTCAAGCACACCAAGTTCCCGAACGCGGCGAAGGAATATCTCCGCTTCATGATGGAGAAGGAGCAGTACGACAAGTGGCTGACCGGCTGCTTCGGCTACTGGACCCAGCCGCTGAAGGGCTATGCCGAGAGCAAGGTCTGGTCGGGCGATCCCAAGATCCTCGTCTACCGCGACACCTGGGAGCGCGCGCTCTGGAGCGGCTACAAGGGCTCGATCAACGAGGCGGCCGGCACGGTCAACGCCGAATATGTCGTCGTCCAGATGGTCGCTTCGGTCTGCGCCGGTCAGGCGACGCCGGAAGAGGCCGCGGCCGAGGCCGAACGCCGCGCCAAGCGCTATTACCGGACCTGATGCGCTGATCCGGATACATGCGGCCGCCGGTTCGTCCGGCGGCCGACGATAGCCTGCTCGAACGCGAGGGCGCCATGGCCATTGCTGCCGCCGAATCGCGAACCGTCCACAGCCTGCAACACAACTGGCTGGTGCGTCTGTTCGACTACAAGCCGTTCCTGATCTTCCTGTGCCTGCTGCCGGCAGCTGGCTTCCTGCTGGTCTTCCTCAGCTATCCCCTGGGGTTGGGCATCTGGCTCGCCTTCACCGATACGCGCATCGGCCGCGTCGGGCATTTCATCGGCTTCGAGAATTTCGTGTCGCTCTGGCACGACCGGGTGTTCATCACCTCGGTCTGGAACACGCTGCTCTATACGGGCGTGGCGACCTTCGGGAAATTCGCGCTCGGCCTCTGGCTGGCGCTGCTGCTCAACAACCATCTGCCGTTCAAGTCGCTGCTCAGGGCGATCATCCTGATCCCCTGGATCGTGCCGACCGTGCTCTCGGCGATCGCCTTCTGGTGGATCTACGATCCGCAGTTCTCGATCATCTCCTATGTGCTCGTCGACATACTCGGCTGGCGCGACACCTATATAGACTTCCTCGGCCAGCCCTGGCCGGCGCGGTTCTCGCTGATGGCGGCCAATATCTGGCGCGGCATCCCCTTCGTGGCGATCAGCCTGCTGGCCGGCCTGCAGACGATCTCGCCCTCGCTCTACGAGGCGGCGATGCTGGACGGCGCCAATTCCTGGCAGCGCTTCCGGCATGTCACGCTGCCGATGCTGATGCCGATCCTGGCGGTGGTGCTGACCTTCTCGGTGCTGTTCACCTTCACCGATTTCCAGCTGGTCTACGCGATCACCCGCGGCGGGCCGGTCAACGCCACGCATCTGATGGCGACGCTCGCCTTCCAGCGCGGCATTCCCGGCGGCCAGCTCGGCGAGGGTGCGGCGATCGCGGTTGCGATGATCCCGTTCCTCGTGATGGCGACGCTGTTCAGCTATTACGGCCTGTCCCGGCGCAAGTGGCAGCAGGGGGAAGACAATGACTGACCAGACCCTCGGAGCGCGCCCGCATCTGACGGACAAGGAGCGCGAAGGCGTCATCGACTGGTCGTCCGGCCCGCGGCGCTTCATCACGCTCTACCTGCCGCTGTCGGTCTTCGTGCTCGTGCTGCTGTTCCCATTCTACTGGATGGCGATCACGGCGATCAAACCGAACGGGGAACTGCTCGACTACAAGAACAACAACCCGTTCTGGGTGAAGTCGCCGACGCTGGAGAACATCCACAAGCTGCTGTTCCAGACCGACTATCCGCAATGGCTGTGGACCACGATGATGGTCGCGGCCGTGGCGACGGCGCTCTCGCTGTTCTCCAGCGTGCTCGCCGCCTATGCGATCCAGCGCCTGCGCTTCAAGGGCTCGCAATATGTCGGTCTGGCGATCTATCTCGCCTATCTCGTGCCGCCCTCGATCCTGTTCATTCCGCTGGCGACGTTGATCTTCCAGTTCGGGCTGTTCGACTCGCCGCTGGCGTTGATCCTGACCTATCCGACCTTCCTGATCCCGTTCTGCACCTGGCTCCTGATCGGCTACTTCAAGTCGATCCCCTACGAGCTCGAGGAATGCGCGATGATCGACGGGGCGACACGGCTGCAGACGCTGTGGCGGATCACGCTGCCGCTCGCCATGCCCGGCCTGATTTCTGCCGGCATCTTCGCCTTCACCCTGTCCTGGAACGAGTTCATCTATGCGCTCGCCTTCATCCAGTCGGCGGAGAAGAAGACGGTTCCGGTCGCGGTCTTGACCCAGCTCGTCGAGGGCGACGTCTATCACTGGGGCTCGCTGATGGCCGGCGCTCTGCTCGGCTCGATCCCGGTTGCGATCCTCTATTCCTTCTTCGTCGACTACTACGTCGCGTCCATGACGGGTGCGGTGAAGGAGTAACCGGCGCCAATGCCGGATTTCCTGCGGGCATGGCGCGAGCTGTGCCCGCTTTCGTTCCGAGAGTGTCTGCCTCATGTCCGTTCAACCGATCTCCAGCATCGCCTTCGTCGGGCTCGGCGCCATGGGCGCGCCGATGGCCGAGAACCTCGTCAGGAAGCAGTTCCGCGTGACAGGCTTCGACATGCGGGAGGCGGCGCGTGAGGCGCTCGTCGCGGCCGGGGGCCATGCGGCCGCGAGCGCGAAGGAAGCTGCTGATGGTGCCGAGGCGCTGGTGCTGATGGTCGTCAATGCCGCGCAGGCGCGCGCAGTGCTGTTCGAGGCCGGAGCGCTGGAGGCGCTGGCGCCGGGGGCCAACGTGATCCTGATGGCGACCTGCCCGCCGGGCGAGGCGGAGGCGATCGCGGCGGAGGTCATGAAGACCGGCCGGCACTTTATCGACGCCCCCGTTTCAGGCGGGGTGAACGGCGCGCGCAACGCGACGCTGACCATCATGGTCGGCGCGCCCCAGGACAGCTTCACGCGGGCGAAGCCGGTGCTCGATGCGCTTGGCGACAAGGTCTTCCATGTCGGCGAGAAGGCAGGGCAGGGCGCGACGGTGAAGACCGTCAACCAGCTGCTCTGCGGCGTGCATATAGCGGTCGCGGCCGAGGCCCTGTCGCTGGCCGAGAAGGCGGGCATCGACGGGCGCCTGCTCTTCGAGATCATGGGTGGTTCGGCCGCCTCGTCCTGGATGCTCTGGGATCGCGGGCCGCGCATGCATGAGCCCGATCCGGTGGTGGCGAGCGCCGTCGATATCTTCGTCAAGGATCTCGGCATCGTGCTCGATGCCGGGCGTGCGGCGAAGACGGCCCTGCCGCTGGCGGCGGCGGCGCACCAGATGTTCCTGTCGGCCTCCGGTCTTGGCCATGGCGGGCGCGACGATTCGCAGGTGGTCCGGGCCTATCGGGCGCTCAACGCCAAGCCGGCGAACGATGCCTGAAGGGCGTTGGTTCCATGGCGGATGTCCTCAGCCCTCATCCTGAGGAGCGCTTCGGAGAAGCGCGTCTCGAAGGATGTTCCAGGAGGTTCCTGAGCATGCTGGAACATCCTTCGAGACGGCCCTGCGGGCCTCCTCAGGATGAGGGCTTGAGAGATGCGCCCCTAGCGCGGCGGCGGGCAGGTCGTTCCGCGGACGTGGAGGGCCGGCGTCAGCAGCAGGCGCTGAGTCGGGGCGGTGGGATCGGCGATGCGGTTGAGCAGGAACTCGGCCGATTTGGCGCCCATGTCGTTCTGGAAATTATAGACCGTGGTGAGCGCGGGGAACCACTGCGCCGCCTCCTTCACGTCGTCGCAGCCGACGATCGAGAAGTCGCTGCCGGCTTCCAGCCCGCGATGGCGCAGGCCGAGCATCGCGCCGAAGGCGGCGAGATCGTTCATGCAGACGGCAGCGGTCGGCGGGGTCTCGGCGTCGAGGACCTGCTGAATGCCTTTCAGTCCGTTCTCGCGGGTGCCGTAGTCGAAATGGACCAGCTGCGGATCGAAGGGCAGGCCGTGGCGGGTGAGCGCTTCGCGATAGCCGGCATAGCGGTTGCGGCCGGTCGAGATGTTCTCGTTGGCGCAGAGGAAGGCGATGCGGCGGTGGCCGAGCCCGATCAGGTGCTCCATCGCCTGATTGGTGCCGTGGCGATCGTCGGAGCCGACGAAATCGAGATCGAGCTCCGGGATTTCACGCGAGAGCTGGACGATCGGGATGCCGGCCTCGACGAGCGGCAGGAGGTTCTCGGCCGTGCTGGCGCCGGCGGGGCAGAGGACCATGCCGTCCGGCCGGTATTCGGCGAGCGTGCTGAGCACGCGCTGCTGCCGGTCCAGATTCTCGGAATAGGTGCCGAGCAGGATCGAGCGGTCATGGCGGGCCGCGGTTTCCTCTATCGCCGCCAGCAACTCGGCGAAATACGGATTGATGATTTCGTGGAAGCCGACGCCGATGATGTTGGTGCGGTCGGTGCGCAGCGAGGCGGCGCTGCGGTTGTAGCTGTAGCCCATCTCGCGGGCGATCTCGCGCACGCGGCTGCGCGTCGCTTCCGCCACGAGCGGCGAGCCGCGCAGCGCCAGCGACACCGTCGCGGTCGAGACCGAAAGGCGCTCGGCGATAACCTGCAGCGTGACGCGGCTGCGGCCGGCAGGGGGCGGGGTCTTGGGCTGTCGGGGCCCGGGCGGGTCGCTGGCGGTCATGACTCGTCCACAGTGAGCGCGGGCCTCGCGGCCGGCTTCCGGTCGGGCCATTTCGCCGACTTCCGGCTCCATCTCAACCATATCAGCGGGAGAATTTGAAGATGAGCGCACAGAAAGAGTCGATCGGCTTCATCGGCGTCGGCCTGATGGGGCAGGGCATGGCCCGCAATCTCGTCGACAAGGGCTTTCCCCTCACCGTGATGGGGCACCGCAACCGCAAGCCGGTGGAGGAGTTGGTCGCGGCCGGCGCGGTGGAGGCGAAGACGGCGAAGGAGCTCGCTTCGCGCTCCCAAATCATCTTCCTGTGCGTGACCGGTTCGCCCCAGGTCGAGGCCGTGCTGAGAGGCGACAACGGCATCATTGCCGGGGCAAAGCCGGGCACCGTGGTCGTCGATTGCTCGACCTCGGACCCGACGGTGACGGTGAAGCTCGCGGCCGAGCTCGAGGCAAAGGGGCTGCATCTGGCGGACGCACCGCTCGGCGGCACACCGGCACAGGCCGCGCTCGGCCAGCTTTCGGCGATGGTCGGAGCCTCGCCGGAGGTCTTCGCGCGGATCAAGCCGGCCTGCGAGGCCTGGGCGCAGAAGATCGTGCATCTCGGACCGGTCGGCGACGGCCACAAGATGAAGCTGATCAACAATTTCCTGTCGCTCGGCTACGCCGCGATCTATGCGGAGGCGCTGACGCTCGGCCAGAAGATCGGCATCACGCCCCAGACCTTCGACAGCGTGCTGCGGGGCAGCCGGATGGATTGCGGCTTCTACCAGACCTTCATGAAATACGTGCTGGAGCGCGACCGGGACGCCCACAAGTTCACGCTGACCAATGCGCTGAAGGACGTGCGCTATCTGGAGAGCGTGGCCAATGAGGCCGGCGTCGCCAATCCGATCGGCAACGCCGTGAAGAACAGCTACGCCGCCGCCGTCGCCAGCGGCAAGGGCGAGGATTACGTGCCGATGCTGTCGGACTGGATCGCGGGCTTGAACGGCACCTCGCTCGCCGGCAAGGGCTGACGAGATCGGTTCAGGGTTGAGCCAGCAACTGGGAAAGACCTGCCGAAAGCCCGGTGCTAGCCACCGGCGCCGGCAGGGCGAGGTCGCCTTCCTGCGGCTTGGGTCGAGGCTGGGCCAGCTCGGCCAGCAGCATCCGGATGCCGGCTTCGGCCGAGCAGATCACGGGCACGTCGACATGCGGCTGGACGCGGGGCGCGAGTCCTGCGAGGCCGGCGCCGCCGAGGATGACCGCGCCTGCACCGTCGCGCTTGGCGACGCGGCGGCAGGCCTCGGCGAGCATGGCGATCGAACCGTCGGGATCGCGGGCGATGTCGGCGCCGGTCGGCGCGACGGTCTCGACGGCGGCGAGGCGATTGCCCAGCCCGATCGAGCCGACGAATTCATGCAGCATCGGCCCCCAGCGTTCGCCGCCCGTGACGATGGCAAAGCGCTCAGCCTTCTCCGCGGCATAACGGCTGCTGGCCTCCGCCATGCCGATCACCGGGATGCGAGCCATCTCCTTGAGGGCCAGCAGCCCGGGATCGCCGAAGCAGGCGAGATAGACGCCGTCGCAGTCCCTGCCATGCTCGGCGAAGGCTTCGAGCGCGGCATGGGCGGCAATGACCCCGGCGCTGCGACTGGCGATGTACTGCGCACCGAAGCGGCCGGTGATCGGCACGAGTTCGGCCTGTGCCGGCAGATAGGGCTGGACCACGCGCGCGACCAGCGCCGTCATCTCCGGCATGGTGTTGGGGTTGAGCAGGAGAATGCGCAAGCGAGGCCTCACAATCCGTGATTCAGCCGCTGGCCGTTGCCGATCGAGCGATTGCGCAATGGCCAGGCAGCGGCGGTCAGGAGTGAACGATGTCTCATCGGTTTGAAATCAACAGCAGATATGCCGTTCGGCCTGCAAGCGGAGGAATGGAGAAACAGTGCTTCCATTCCGGCATGGCCGGTCGTCGTTGGCACTGCCGGCGTTCTCGCATTCCGCAGCGCCTACAGCAAGGGCGTGATCGCGCTGCCGCTCAGCGCGGCCGGCTCGGCGCCTGCTTCGTGATCGCGCAGGGCGTCCGGCTGAAGCGAATCGGTGGCTTCGTCGTGACGAGCCGCCCTTCCTCGGGATGCTCGACCGTCTCGAAGAAGCCTGTCGCCTTCAGGTGCGGGTCGTCCAGCAGGTCGTCGAGCGTATTGATCGCGGAGCAAGGGACATCGATCCGGTCGAGGATCGCCAGCCATTCGGCGGACGGGCGATGCAGCAGGCACTCCGCCAGCCGCTCATAGAGTGTGTCGATCATCGCGGCGCGGGCTGCGCCGTCACTGAGCGCCGGTTCCGTGGCCCAGTCCTCGCGACCGGCCGCCTCGAACAGGGCGTGCCAATGCGCAGCGGTATAGGGCATCGCTGCGATGAAGCCGTCCGCCGTGCGATAGGGCCGGCGATGCTGCGACAGGACGCGCGAATAACCGCTTGGACCGAGTGCAGGTTCGAAGCTGCGGCCGCCGAGATGCTCGACGGCGAGGAAGGAGACCATGGCCTCGAACATGGGAACCTCGATCGCCTGGCCTTCCCCCGAGACCGCCCGGTGATAGAGCGCGGCATTGATCGCGCCGACGGCGAAGAGGGCGGTCGTCTTGTCGGCGACGATGGTGGGCGCATAGGCCGGAGCATCGCCGCTGCGCTCAGCCAGCGCGGCCCAGCCCGAGGCGGCCTGGATGACGTCGTCATAGGCCGGGCGGTCGCGATAGGGCCCGTCCTGCCCAAAGCCGACAATGGCGCAGTAGATCAGCCGCGGATGCCGGGCGAGCAGCGTCTCCGGATCGAGCCCGTTCCGGCGCGCCGCCTCCATCCGCATGTTGTGGATGAAGATATCGGCATCGGCGACGAGTTCGCGCAGGCGAGCGAGATCCCCGGCCGATTTCATGTCCAGTGCGATGCTGCGCTTGTTGCGGTTGCAGTTGAGGAAAGCCGCGCCCATGCCCGGCGAGCGCGCAGGACCCGGTGCCCGCATGATGTCGCCGCCCGGGGGCTCGATCTTGAGGACATCGGCGCCCATGTCGCCGAGCGTCTGCGTCGCATAGGGGCCGGCGATGACCGTGGTCAGGTCGACGATCTTGATCCCGTCCAGTGGTCCCGGCATGGCGCGTGCGAATCTCCGTTCGGAGCGCAGTGAAGCTGCCAACCGCGAGGGGCGCAACGCCGCTCACCGTTGGACGCCCCCGCCCTGCGCGCGATGGGCGGTACGGGGCCGCCAAATGCGCTTTTTGCGCTGTCGACAAGTTGGATGTTGCGTGCATATCATGCTGACGTCTGGGGCCGGGTGCTTCCCGGCAGGCATGTTCGGAGGCGGTGATGACGATGCTGCATTTCAAGAACTTCGCTTTGCTCGAACCCGGTTTCGGTGAGCTCCGGCAGGGCTACGAGCTCGTCGTCGAAGGCGACAAAATCCGCGAACTCTCCGATAAGCCGCTGAAGCTCGCCAAGGCTGATGTGGTCGATTGCGGCGGCCGCACGCTGATGCCGGGCCTGATCGACAGCCATGTCCATGTCTTCCTGTCCGAGGTCTATATCCGGACGATGGAGAGCATGCCGCTGACGCTGATGACGGCGCGCGCCGTCCGCTTGATGAAGGGCATGCTCGACCGCGGCTTCACCAGCGTGCGCGATACCGGCGGCGCCGACTGGGGCATCAAGGAAGCGGTCGAGAAGGGCGATGTCGCGGGTCCCCGCCTGTTCATCGCCGGCGCCGCCATCGGCCCGACCGGTGGCCATAGCGACCCGCGCCGGCGCACCGATTTCGGCGCGCGCTGCCATTGCTGCAACGCCATGGCCTATACGATGAACGTCTCCGACGGCGTCTCCTCGGTGCGCAAATCGGTGCGCGAGCAGATGCGGCTCGGTGCCGACCATATCAAGATCATGATGTCCGGCGGCGTCGCCAGTCCCTATGACCCGCTGGATTCGATGCAGTTCAGCGTCGACGAGGTGAAGGCCGCCGTCGAGGAGGCGAAGGCCTTCGGCCGCTATGTCTGCGCCCACGCCTATACGCCGGAGGCGATCACGCGGGCGGCTCAATGCGGCGTGCGCGCGATCGAGCACGGCAACCTGATCGACGAGGCCTCGGCCAAGCTGATGGCGGAGAACAACATGTTCCTCACCGCCAATCTCGTCGCCTATTACGCGATGAAGGAGCGGGCGGCCGAGTTCGGCATGACCGGCGACATGCTAGCCAAGAACGATCTCGTCATCGATGGCGGCCTGCGCTCCCTCGAAATCTGCAAGCGCGCCGGCGTGCCGGTCGCCTATGGCTCGGACCTGCTCGGCCAGTTGCAGAGCGAGCAGTCGCGTGAGTTCCTGCTGCGCCGCGAGGTGCTCTCGCCCTTGGAGATCATTCGCTCGGCGACCACGGTCGGTGCCCAGATCCTGCGCATGGAAGGCAAGCTCGGCACGGTTCAGACCGGCGCCTTCGCCGATCTGATCCTCGTCGATGGCGACCCGCTGAAGGACCTCGCGCTGTTCCAGGAGCAGGGCAAGCACCTGGCGGCGATCATGAAGGGCGGCGCCTTCCACAAGAACACGCTGCACTGAGTCCTGCCGAAGCGCCAGCCGGCGCATGACGGAAATGCAGGCTTCACTGTTTGTAAGTGGCGTCGCAAACTGTCTGACAAAAGAGGGGACGGTTTTGGTTTTCGCAGTGGACAGCAAGCGGCAGGCAGCGGGAGCGGCCTGCCATCGGGAAAACGTCGGGTGAGCGCCGGTTCGCAGCGATTCGGGCGCTACGCCCTGAACGGTGCAGCCGCGCTTTCGCTCGGCTTCATCCTGCTTCCGTTGATCTTCGTGACCTGGCTCGCCTTCTTCCGACAGGAGATCCCGTCCTTTCCGCCGGAAGGCTACTCGCTGAAATGGTTCGCCGGGGCGGCGAACAACAAGTCCTTCATCGACGGCTTCACGCTGAGCCTTCAGGTCGCCATTGCATCGACGCTGATCGGCCTTCTGCTGGGGGTGCCGGCGAGCCTGGCGCTGGTGCGCCACCGCATCCCGCTGGGCGGTGGCATCAGCACGCTCCTGCTCTTGCCGCTGGTGATGCCCGGCATCGTGCTGGGCACTGCGACCTATGTCTTCCAGATCGAGGTCGAGATCGCCACGCAATGGCCGGTGATGGGCTCGCTCGCGGGTCTCGTCGCCGCGCATACGCTCGTCGTGATCCCCTGGGTGGTCCGGCTTGTGACGGCGAGCCTCGCGGGCTTCGACCGCTCGATCGAGGAGGCCGCGCAGAATCTGGGCGCCGGCCCGGTCACCACCTTCTGGAGGGTGACGCTGCCGAGCATCCGGCCCGGCATCGTCGCGGCCTCTCTGTTCGGCTTCGTGACCTCGTTCGGCAATCTCGAGATGAGCCTGTTCCTGGTCGGGCCGGGGCGGACGACGCTGCCGATCGCGATCCTCCAGTATCTCGAATGGAAGATCGATCCGACGGTGGCGGCGGCATCCCTGATCCAGATCGTCCTGATCTGCGTCGCGATGGTCGTGACCGATCGCTATGTCAAACTGAGCCGGGTGGTGTGAACGGATGGCGAGATACTAACGTGGCACGTCTCTCGATCTCGCATCTGAAGAAGACCTACGGCGCGCTGACGGTTGTCGACGATGTCGACATCGCGGTCGCCGAAGGCGAATTCCTCGTGCTGCTCGGCCCCTCCGGCTGCGGCAAGACGACGACCCTGCGCATGGTCGCCGGCTTCATCGCGCCGACCTCCGGGGCGATCACGATCGGCGAGCAGGACGTCACCAACCTGCCGCCGTGGAAGCGCCATTGCGGGCTGGTCTTCCAGAGCTATGCGCTGTTCCCGCATATGACCGTCGCGCAGAACGTCGCCTTCGGGCTGGAGATGCACAAGGTACCGCAGGCCGAGCGCGGTCCGCGCGTCGCCGAGGCGCTCAGGCTTGTCCGGCTCGGCGGCTTCGACGAGCGCTATCCGCGCCAGCTCTCCGGCGGCCAGCAGCAGCGCGTCGCGCTCGCCCGCGCGCTGGCGATGGAGCCGAAGGTGCTGCTGCTTGACGAGCCGCTGTCCAATCTCGACGCCAAGCTCAGGCTCGAAGTCCGGATCGAGATCCGCGAATTGCAGCAGAAGCTCGGCCTCACCACGATCATGGTGACCCATGACCAGGAGGAGGCGCTGACGATGGCGGACCGCCTCGTCGTCATGGAAAAGGGGCAGGTGCGCCAGATCGGTACCCAGCGCGAGCTCTACGAGAAACCGGCCGACCGGTTCGTCGCCGGCTTCATCGGGCGCAGCGCCTTCATCGAAGGGCAGGTGACGGGGCAGGGGCGCTTCCGCACGGGCGGCGGGCTCGACATCGCCTGCATCGCCGCTGCCGCGCCCGGACCGGCGACGCTGGCGCTCAGGCCCGAGCGGATCGCGGTCGGGGCTGAGGCGGATGGGTTACCCAACCGCTTTCCGGCGCGGGTCGAGCATGCCTCCTATCTCGGCGCGCTGCTCGACGTGCAGGTCGCGCTCAACGAGCAGGACCGCATGCTCCTGCAGATCCCGAACAAGGTCGGGTTCGCCGAGCCGCATGTCGGCGAGAGCATCACGATAGGCTGGGCCGAAAGCGCCGGGCTCGTCTATCCGCAAGGAGCCTGAAGGCTCATCCGGCGTCCAGAAACGAGGGGAATACCATGGCTTCATTCGACAGGCGGGATCTTCTGAAGGGCGTAGGCGCAGCCGCGCTCGCCACCGCGACCGGCATGCCGGCCTTCGCCCAATCCGGCGGCCGCGTCGTCGTCGGCACCTGGGGTGGCGACTATGCCAGGCTGCTGACCAAGAACATCGAGGACCCGATCCTCAAGCCCAAGGGGCTTGAAGTGGTGCAGGATCAGGCCGGCGACGCGCCGCGCCGCGCCAAGATGGTCGCCGAACGCCGCCTGCCGCGCGGCACGGTCGATATCCAGGGCCTCTCCGCCGCCAACATGTACGAGATGAACGAAGCCGGCGTGCTCGAGCAGATCGACTATTCCAAGCTGCCCAACGCCAAGAACCTGCTGCCGACGATGAAGTACCCCTATGGCATGGGGCACATCTATTCGGGCAACGTCGTGATCTACAATCCCAAGATCATCTCGCCGGCGCCGAAGGGCTTCAAGGACTGGCTCGACCCGAAATGGGGCTCGAAGATCGGCTTCATCGACATCCAGTACCAGTCGATCTTCATCGCGGCCTCGATGGCCGCGACCGGCGGCAAGGACATGAACGACATCGAGAAGGCCAAGGAAGTCCTGCTCGCGGTCAAGAAGGCCGGCGCGCGCGTCTATCCGACCAACGAGGCCTTCGCCCAAGCGATGAAGAACGAGGAAGTCGGCATCAGCGCGATCTGGAAGGCGCGCGTCGTGCAGTGGCAGAATGCCGGCATCCCCTGCGAGGCTGTGTCGCCGATCGAAGGCATTCCGACCTATGTCTCGGGCTTCGTGATCCAGAAGAACGCGCCGAACAAGGACAATGCCTACGCCTATATGGACGCGATGCTGGCCAAGGCGCCGCAGGAGGCCTTCGCCGTCGACATGGGCTATAACGGCACCGTCACCGGCCTCAATGTCGATCCGGCGCTGCACAAGCGCATCGGCTTCACGCCCGAGGAGGAGAAGACCCTCAAGGATCTCGACTACGCCTTCCTCGCCAAGAACGACGCGGCGATGAAGGAATGGTGGGACAAGGTCTTCAAGGGCTGATGCCCCCTTTGTCATTCCGGGGCGCTCCGCAGGAGCGAACCCGGAACCCACGACTGGGCGAGGCCTGTATTTTCGACAACCGCGATCGCTCGCCCGGTCGTGGGTTCCGGGTTCATGCCTTCGGCATGTCCCGGAATGACAGGAGTTGGTTATGAGTGTTTCCGCTCCCGAAGCCGTCGCCGGCGCCCGCACCAGACTCGCCGGCCTGCTCGTCGTGCCGGCGACGCTCTTCGTCGCGCTCATGCTGATCGGGCCGCTCGCGATCCTGTTCCGCTACTCGCTCAACAAGTTCGTGCCCGGCCAGTTCATGGTCGATGCGCTGGTGATCGAGAATTACGTCAAGTTCTTCACCGACGCCTATTATCTCAACGTGCTCGCCCGCACGGTCCGCGTCGCGGTGATCTGTACGCTGGCCTGCCTGATCATGGGCTTCCCGCTCGCCTATGTGCTGGCGCGCACGCAAAGCCGCTTCAAGAACCTGATGGTCATCGCGGTGGTGCTGCCGCTCTTCGTCGGCAACGCGGTGCGCGCTGCCGGCTGGATGACGCTCTTCGGCAGCAAGGGCGCGTTCAACGCCTCGCTGATGGGGCTTGGCCTGATCGATCAGCCGCTGGAGATCATGTATACCGAGAATGCCGTGCTGATCGGCATCATCGCAGTCAACCTGCCCTTCATGGTGCTGACGCTGCAGAGCGTGATCGAGGGCATTCCGCGCAATGTCGAGGAGGCCGCCTTCAGCCTCGGTGCCGGCCCCGCGGCGATGTTCCGCCGCGTGCTCTGGCCGCTGGCGCTGCCCGGCATCCTCGCCGGCACGATCCTGACCTTCATTCTGGCGATGAACGCCTATGCCACGCCCGTGCTGCTGGGCGGGCCGAAATTCCAGATGATGGGACCGCTAGTCTATGGCCAGTTCGCGCAGCAGAACAACTGGCCCTTCGGCGGCGCGATCTCGTTCATCCTGATGACCGCGACGATCTTGCTGACGATGATCGCGCATCTCACGGTGCAGCGGCGCTATCGATAGGGCGAGTTGCTCATGTGAGCCCTCATCCTGAGGAGCCATTCTCTTGGGAATGGCGTCTCGAAGGATGTTTCAGGAGGCTCCGGAGACATCTGGAACATCCTTCGAGACGCCGCTGACGCGGCTCCTCAGGATGAGGGCTCGGAAAGGCTGATGGTCTCTGAAGGCGGCGCAAACGAAACCGCCTCCGGCCGCGTGGCCGGAGGCGGGTTTCTAGTCATTCGGCAACCTGCAGGACCGGCGGCTCGATATCGTGCCGGGCGAGCGGGCGGTTCCCCGCCAGCTTCCGCATCAGCACGTAGAAGACCGGCGTCAGGAAGATGCCGAAGGCGGTGACGCCGATCATGCCGGCGAAGACCGCGATGCCCATCGCCTGCCGCATCTCGGCGCCGGCCCCGGTCGAGATCACCAGCGGCACCACGCCCATGACGAAGGCGAGCGAGGTCATCAGGATCGGACGCAGGCGCAGGCGGCTGGCTTCGATTGCGGCCTCGACCGGCGTCCTGCCCTCGAATTCGAGTTCCCTAGCGAATTCGACGATCAGGATGGCGTTCTTGGCGGATAACCCGACCAACACCACGAGGCCGATCTGGGTGAAGACGTTGTTGTCTCCACCCGAGAGCCAGACGCCGGTCAGCGCCGCCAGCAGGCCCATCGGGATGATCAGCAGGATCGCGATCGGCAGGGTCATGCTCTCGTACTGGGCCGCCAGCACCAGGAAGACCAGAAGGATCGCGACCGGGAAGACGATCACTGCCGAGTTGCCGGCGAGGATCTCCTGATAGGTCAGCTCGGTCCATTCGAAGGCGAAACCCTTGGGCAGGGTCTCCTTCGCGATGCGCTCCACCGCCTCCTGCGCCTGTCCCGAGGAGAAGCCCGGAGCCGCGCCGGCATTGATGTCGGCCGAGAGGAAGCCGTTATAGCGCATGGCGCGTTCCGGCCCGGAATCGGTGCGGACGTTGAGCACGGCGCTGAGCGGGATCATCTCGCCGGACGTCGAGCGCACCTTGAGCTGGCCGATATGCTCGGGCTGGGCGCGGAAGGGCGCATCGGCCTGGACGCGCACGGTGTAGGTGCGGCCGAAGCGGTTGAAGTCGTTGACATAGGTCGAGCCGAGATAGGTCTGCAGCGTGTCAAAGACCTCCGTCACGGGCACGCCGAGCTGGCGGGCCTTGGTGCGGTCGATATCGGCATAGAGCTGCGGAACGTTGACCTGGAAGCTCGAGAACATGCCGGCGATCTCCGGCGCGGTCGCGGCCTTGCCCATGAAGGCCTTGGTTGCCTCGTCGAGCGCGGCATAACCCAGCCCGGCGCGATCCTCGATCTGCAGCTTGAAGCCGCCGATCGTGCCGAGGCCCTGCACGGGCGGCGGCGGGAACATCGCGATGAAGGCCTCCTTGATGCCCGAGAACTCCTTGTTGAGCTGCATCGCGATGGCGTTGCCGCTGAGCGACGGGTCCTTGCGCTGGTCGAAGGGCTTCAGGCCGACGAAGACGATGCCGGAATTCGACGAGTTGGTGAAACCGTTGATCGAGAGGCCGGGGAAGGAGATGGCGTTCTCGACGCCCGGATGCTTCAGCGCGATCTCGTCCATGCGGCGGATGACATCCTCCGTGCGGTCGAGAGTCGCGGCATCGGGCAACTGCGCGAAGCCGACGAGATACTGCTTGTCCTGGCCCGGCACGAAGCCCGAGGGCACGGCCTTGAACAGCACGCCGGTCGCCCCGAGCAGCACGACATAGACCGCGAGCATCACGGCGCGATGCGAGATCACCCGGCGCACGCCGCCGCCATAGGCCTCGGACGAGCGGTTGAAGAAGCGGTTGAAGGCGCGGAAGAACCAGCCGAACAGCTTGTCCATGAAGCGGGTCAGCGCGTCCTTGGGAGCGTGATGGCCCTTGAGCAGGAGCGCGGCGAGCGCCGGCGACAGCGTCAGCGAGTTGATCGCCGAGATCACCGTCGAGATCGCGATGGTCAGCGCGAACTGGCGGTAGAACTGCCCGGTCAGGCCCGAGATGAAGGCCAGCGGCACGAAGACCGCGACCAGCACCAGCGCGATCGCGATGATCGGGCCGGAGACCTCGCGCATCGCCTTGTAGGTGGCTTCGCGCGGCGAGAGGCCGTTCTCGATATTGCGCTCGACATTCTCGACCACGACGATCGCGTCGTCGACGACGATGCCGATGGCGAGCACCAGCCCGAACAGGCTGAGCGCATTGATCGAGAAGCCCATGAGATACATCACCGCGAAGGTGCCGACGACCGAAACCGGCACGGCGACGAGCGGGATGATCGAGGCGCGCCAGGTCTGCAGGAAGACGATGACGACGAGCACGACGAGCGCCACCGCCTCAAGCAGCGTGGTGATGACGGCCTTGATCGAGGCCCGCACGAACTGGGTGGTGTCGTAGACGATCGAGTAGTCCACGCCCTCGGGCATGTTCTGCTTGATCTCGCGCATCGTCTCCTGGACGCGGTCGGCGATCGCGATGGCGTTCGAGCCCGGCGCCTGGAAGACGGGGACAGCGACGGCCGACTTGCCGTTCAGCAGCGAGCGCAGCGCATAGTCCGCGGCGCCCAATTCAATGCGGGACACGTCCTTGAGCCGGACGACCGCGCCGTCGGCGGCGGTCTTGACGATGATCTCGCCGAACTGCTCCTCGTTCTGCAGGCGGCCTTGCGCGTTCACCGAAAGCTGGAGATCGAGGCCCGGCGCATTCGGCGAGGCGCCGATGACACCGGCCGCTGCCTGGACGTTCTGGGCGCGGATCTCGCGCACGACGTCGCCGGGCGACAGCCCGTGCTCCGCGACCTTCTGCGGGTCGAGCCAGACGCGCATCGAGTAGTCGCCGGAGCCGAAGAGCTGGACCTGGCCAACGCCGTCGATGCGGGCGAGCCGGTCCTTGACGTTGAGCACCGCGTAATTGCGCAGATAGGTCATGTCATAGCGGCCGTTCGGCGAGGTGATATGCACCACCATCGTCAGATCGGGCGAGCTCTTGACCGTGGTGACGCCGAGCCGGCGCACCTCTTCCGGCAGCCTCGGCTCGGCCTGGCTGACGCGGTTCTGCACGAGCTGCTGGGCCTTGTCCGGGTCGGTGCCCAAGCGGAAGGTGACGTTGAGCGTCATGACGCCGTCGGTCGTCGCTTGGCTCGACATGTAGAGCATGCCTTCGACGCCGTTGATCTGCTCCTCGATCGGCGTTGCCACCGTCTCGGCGATCACGCGCGGGCTGGCACCCGGATATTGCGCCCGCACGACGACCGTCGGCGGGACAACTTCCGGATATTCCGAGATCGGCAGGGCCCTGATCGAGAGCAGCCCTGCCAGGAAGATGAGAACAGAGAGGACCGCCGCGAAGATCGGCCGGTCGATGAAGAATTTCGAGAGGTTCATGGGGCGCCCCCTTTCGAGCGGCTTATTGGACCTGCGGCCACGGACCCGCCCTTGCGGCATCCGTGGCTGGTCGTGTCGGTCAGCGTTGCGCGAGTTCGGTCGCGGGCTTCTTCAGTTCGCTCTTCTGCGCCATCGGCACCGGCTCGGGCGCGACGGTCGCGCCGGGGCGGACGCGCTGGAGGCCGTTGACGACGATGCGCTCGCCGGGCTTCAGGCCGGCATTGACGACGCGCAGACCGTCATGGGCCGCGCCGAGCGAGACCTCGCGCCATGCCGCCTTGGCGTCGTCGCCGACGACGAAGACGAACTTCTTGTTCTGGTCGGTGCCGACCGCGCGCTCGTTGATGACGAGCTGCTGCTCGGCCTTGGCCTGCCCGAGCTGGACCCGGACGAACTGGCCGGGCATCAGCTTGCCGTCCGGATTGTCGAGCTTGGCGCGCACCCTGACCGTGCCGCTGGCGCCGTCAATGCCGTTATCGACGAAATGTAGCTTGCCGGTGAACTGCGCGGCCTGCGCCGTCGCGGTGCCGATCCTGACCGGGATCTGCTCCAGCGCCCGCGAACCGTCCGGCAGCGAGGCCAATGCGTCGAGCACGCTGCGCTCGTCGGCATTGAAGGCGGCGTAGATCGGATCGACCGAGAGCAGCGAGGTCAGGACCTGCCCGCCGGCCGCGATCAGGTTGCCGATGGTAACGTCGAGCCGGCCGATGCGGCCGCTGATCGGGGCGCGGATCTGGGTGTAGTCGAGGTTGAGCTGCGCCGTGCGGCGCGCGGCCTCGGCAGCCTGAAGATTGGCCTGCGCCTCCCGCAGGTTGTTGACGCGGGTGTCGACGTCGCGCTGGGAGAGGTTGCGGGTCGCCAGCAATTGCTGGCCGCGCTCGTTCTCGCTCTCGGCCAGCGCAACGCGTGCCTTCGCGCCCTGCACCTGAGCCTCGGCCCGCTGGAGATCGGCGAGATAAGGCGCCTGGTCGATGCTGACCAGCAGGTCGCCCTGCTTCACGAGGTTGCCCTCGCGAAAGTGCACGGCCTCGACCACGCCAGCGACGCGTGAGCGCAATTCGACGCGCTCGATCGCCTCCAGCCGGCCGGAGAATTCGGCCCAGGGCACGACCTCGCGCGCCTCGACGGTCGCGACGGAGACAGGGACGGCCGGCGGGGCGGCAGGGGCGGTGTCGCCCTGCGCGCGGGTGCCGGAGAGGGAGAAGACCGTGATGGCGGTCAGCGCGACGGAGGCAGTGAGGCCGGCCAAAAGGCCGCGACGGTTCGTTCCCGGAATCATGGGGTCGGTCCTTCCTTGGAAATGCTTGGGGTGTTCGAAAGAGGGAGAGCGCTAGGAGGGCGCGGTCCGTTCATAGAAGGCGGCGATCTCGCCGCAGCTCTTGCAGAGACAGGAACCTTCCTCCGCCGCGTCCGCATAGGCTTGCGGCCAGCGCGTCGGCGCGGTGAACTCGACATGGCGGACGGCGATGCCGGCCTGGCCGAGGCGATCGGCGTATTGCGCGGCTTCGTCACGCATCGGGTCATCCTGGCCGCTGATCAGCAGGGCCGGGGGCAGGCCGGCGAGGCGCGTCGCCTGAAGCGGGGCGGCGTAGGGGTGGGCGGCGCGCTCGGGCGTGCCGAGATAATCGGCCCAGCCATCGGCCCAGCGGCAGCCGACCGGGCCGGCCTGCACGTCGCGTAGCGAGGCCGTGCCGAGGCAGGCGTCGAGCATCGGCGAGAACAGGATCTGGCCGGCGAGCGCCGGGCCACCGCGATCACGCGCCATCATGGCGAGTGCCGCGGCGAGATTGCCGCCGGCTTCCTCGCCGGCGATGTAGAGCGGCGCGCCGCGCGTCGCCCAGCGATTGCGACCCCTGGCAAGAGCCTCAAGCGCTGCATAGATGCGCTCCAGCGTCTCAGGGAAGCGCTGGACCGGCGCGAGCGGATAGGAAAGCGAGAACACGACCGCGCCGGCTTCGGTCAGGGCCGTGGCGACGGCCTGCCCTTCGGCTGGCGAGCCGCTGTTGAAGTGGCCGCCATGCAGATGCAGCACGAGCCCGGCATTGTCCGGGACCTCGGCGGGAACGTAGAGCCGGCCGGTGAAGGTCTCTCCACGGGCGCTCAGGGTTTCCTCCCGCCAGAATACGGAGAGGACCGGTTGTAGTCTCTGCGCGGCGATCGCGGGCATGGCTCACCCTCGCTGTTGCGGTGCACCACGAGATAGTGAATCGGGATTTCGGAATAAATACGCTATTGGCTTATTCATTGTTCACGTACGGAAACAATCTGAGGGCAAATGGATCAGCTTGCCGCGATGCGGGCTTTCGTGCGGGTCGTCGAGACCGGGACCTTCACGCGCGCCGCCGATCTCCTGGACATGCCGAAGCCGACCGTCACCAAGCTGATCCAGCAATTGGAGGCGCATCTGCGCGCCAAGCTCCTGAACCGGACGACGCGACGCGTGACGGTCACCATGGACGGCGCGGCATATTACGAACGGGCGCTGCGCCTGCTCGACGAGCTCTCCGAACTCGACGCCAGCCTTACGCTCGCGCAGGCGCGGCCGAGCGGGCGTCTCAGGGTCGATTGCAGCTCGTCTCTCGCGGTCTCTGTGATTATCCCGGCGCTTCACGAATTCCAGGCGCGCTATCCCGATATCCAGCTCGATCTCGGCCTGAGCGACCGGCCGGCCGACCTGATCGGCGAGAATCTCGATTGCGCGGTGCGGGCCGGCGAGATCGTCGACCAGAGCCTGATCGCAAGGCGGATCGGCGAGATGCAGCTCATCACCTGCGCGACGCCGGACTATCTCGCGCGCTTCGGCACGCCAGTCCATCCGCGCGATATCGAGGACGGGCACCAGATCGTCGCCTACCGGCCGGCGCTCGGCGGCCGGGTGCTGCCGCTGGTCTATCAGAGCCTCAGTGAGACGATCGAGGTCAGCGGGCGCCACACGATCGCGCTCAATGACGGCATGGGCTATCTCGCCGCCGGGCTCGCCAGCCACGGCATCATGCAATTGCCGACCTTCATGGCCCGGGTGCCGATCGCTGACGGTCGCCTCGTGCCGCTGCTCATGGACTGGTGCACGGCGCCGAAGCCGCTGCACATCGTCTATCCGCCGAACAGACACCTCAGCAACAAGGTGCGCGTCTTCGTCGACTGGCTGGCGGAGCTGTTCGCGCGCGACGAATTCGTGCTGTCGCGCGGCGGCAATTGCAAACCGACGATCCTGCCGGCCGTGCCGCTGCCGATCCCGGCCAAGGCCGATCAGCTCTCGTCGAGCAGCAGCGCGTAGATATCCTCGCCGCCCGCGGCATTGCGGATGCGGTCGCGGATCTCGGCCGGGCGTAGGCGCTTCGCGATGCAGGCCAGCGCGTCGATGCGGCCCTTGCCGCCGTTCACCGGCGTCAGCACCAGGCAGACGAGATCGACCGGCGCGCCGTCGATCGCTTCATAGGCGACGGGTTTCTCTAGCCGTGCCAGCAGGCCGAAAGGCTCGGCGAGACCCTCGACCGGTGCGTGCGGCATCGCCAGCCCGCCGCCGACCCCCGTGGAGCCGAGCGCTTCGCGGCGGTGCAGTGCGTCGAGGATCGCGGCTTCGGGCAAGGCTAGTTGCTCGGCCGCCTTTTTCGCGAGCGCGCGGAAGAGGGCGGGCTTGGTCGCGGCCGAGAGCTTGACGATGGAGCGCGGGCGGATGATGTCTGCTGGAATCATGGATCGGTCTTATGCCTTGCGGCAGGGGTCACTCGGCTTCGCGCAGGCGATAGCCGACGCCGGTCTCGGTGGTGATGTATTGCGGCTGGTCGGGGACGCGCTCGATCTTCTGGCGGAGCTGCCGGACATAGACGCGCAGGTACTGCACATCGGCCGAGGCGCCCCAGACCTGCTTCATCAGGAACTGATGGGTCAGCACCTTGCCGGCATGCTGCACGAGGATGCGCAGGATGTCGTATTCCTTGGGCGAGAGCTTCACCTCCTGCTCGCCCAGCCTGACGATGCGCTTGACGAGGTCGACCGAGAGCTCGCCGGTCTGGAAGATCGGCTTTTCGCCCTGCTGCTGGAGCTTGTGGCGCAAGGCGACGCGTAAGCGCGCCGCCAATTCCTTCATGCCGAAGGGTTTGGTGACATAGTCGTCGGCGCCGTTTTCGAGAGCCGCGACGATGCCGGCCTCGTCGGTGCGACTCGACAGGATGACGATGGGCAGGACCAGCGCCTCGGCGCGCCATTTCTGCAGGAGTTCCTGCCCGGAGAGATCGGGCAGGCCGAGATCGAGGATAACGAGATCGGGTAGGGCCTCGGCGATGCGCTCAATCGCCTCACGCCCCGTCGCGGCCTCGCGGATGGCGTAGCCCTCGGTCGAGAGGCCGACGCGGAGCAGGCGGCGGATCGCCGGCTCGTCGTCCACGACCAGCACTTTGATGTCCGTTGCCGTCATGTCTGCGGTTCCACTTGGTTGGGCTGGGCGTCGGCCGGCATGCGGATGGTGAAGATTGCGCCGCTGTGATCGGCTCGGTTGGCCGCCGTGATCGTGCCGCCCATCGCCTCGACGAAGCCGCGGCAGATGGCGAGGCCGAGCCCGGTCCCGGCGCGGACCTGATCGCCCTTGCGGACGCGGTAGAAGCTGTCGAAGACGCGTTCGAGATCGGCGGGCGGCAGGCCCGGCCCCTCGTCGGTGACCGTTACGAGAACCTGGTTGCCGTCCTGCCGGGAACCGATCGCGATGGCGCTGCCGGTGGGGGCGTATTTCGCGGCATTGTCGAGCAGGTTGAACAGCACCTGCTCGAACAGGACGGGGTCGAGCCTGAGCATCGGCAGGTCGCCGGGCAGTGCGGTTTCGACGTGGTGGCCGGCGGTGATCTTGCTGGCGCGGCGCAAAGCGCTGCCGACCACGTCGGCAACATCGACCAGGGCCGCATTCGGCTCCATCGCGCCGGATTCGATCCGGGTCATGTCGAGGAGATTGGCGATGAAGCGGCTGAGGCGCTCGGATTCGTCGATCAGGGTCGCGAGCAGGGCCGTGCGGTCGTCCTCAGGCAGGGCGTTGCGATAGTCGCGCAAGGTGCCGGCCGCGCCCATGATCGAGGCCAGCGGCGTCTTCAGGTCATGCGAGATCGAGGTCAGCAGGGCCGAGCGCAGGCGGTCGGCTTCGGCCGCGAGCTTCGCGCGGTCGACATCGGCGACGAGCTGGATGCGCTCGATGGCGACGGCGGCCTGATCGGCCAGCGCATCGAGCAGGCGCTGCTGTTCCGGCGTCAGCAGAGGGGCTTCCTTGTCGTCGTCGAGGCCGATCACGCCGATGGCAGTGCGGCCGGTGCGCAGGGGCAGGTAGAGCCGCTTGGCCCCAGGAAGGGTATCGGCGCCACGCCCGGCCGGGCGATCATGCTCCCAGGCCCAGCGCGCGGCGGCGATGTCGGCATCGACCAGCGTATCGTCGGGCGGATAGCCGGCGCGCACCGCGATCGTTCCGTCCTCGGGCATCAGGATGACGACGCGCAGGCGCAGCATCGAGGCTATCTGGAAGGCGCTGGCCCAGAGAACGTCATCGAGCGTGCCGGTGCCGGCGAGCTTCTTCGAGAAGAGATAGAGGTCCTCGGTGGTGCGGACGCGCTGACGGGCGGCATTGGCCTGGCGCTGGACGCGGGCGGTGAGGTTCGAAGCGATCAGGGCGACGAGCAGGAAGAAGCCGAGCGCGACGACATTTTCGGGATCGGCGATCGTCAGCGTGTAGAGCGGCGGGATGAAGAAGAAGTTCAGTGCGAGCGCACTCAGCAGCGAGGCGAAGAGGGCTGGACCCAGCCCGGTGGTCACGGCTGAAGCAAGCACGGCGGTGAGGAAGACCAGCGCGATATTGCGCAGATCCATGATCTGGCTGAGCAGTTCGGCTGCGCCGAGCGCGGCCGCGACATAGGCCGCTGCCGCGAGATAGGGCTTAGGCGCAAAGCCGGGCTTGCCGATGGCCGAGACGCCGGCATCCGCCTCCGGCGGCTGCTCGCGCAAGGCGACGACATGCACGCCGATATCGCCGGTCCGGCTGATCAATTCATGCGAGACGGAAGGCCTCAGCCATTCGCGCCAGCGCGGCTTGGCCGGTTTGCCGACGATGATCTGGGTGACGTTGCCGGCGGCGGCATGGCGCAGGATCTCGCCAGCGACGTCCTGTCCGGGCAGGGTGATCGCCTCGGCGCCAAGCTGTGCCGCAAGCCGGAGCGCATTGGCGATGCGAGTCTTCGCGGCCTCGGGCAAGGCCGCGGCCTGAGGCGTCTCGACATAAAGCGCGCTCCAGGGTGCGCGCAGCCGGTCGGCCTGCCGCTTGGCATGGCGGATGAGGGCAGGCCCCCCGACGCTGTCGTCGATGCAGACCAGGATGCGCTCGCCCGCCGCCCAGGGGCCGGAGATCGCGTGTTCCTGCATATGGCTGAGCAGCTGGTCGTCGACCCGCTGCGCGGTACGGCGCAGCGCCAGCTCGCGCAGGGCCGTCAGGTTGCCCGATGAGAAATAGTTGGCGACGGCGCGCTTGGCGGTCTTGCCGAGATAGACCTTGCCCTCTTCGAGCCGCTTGATCAGGTCGGCTGGTGTCAGGTCGATGATCTCGATATCGTCGGCGCGGTCGACGATCGAATCGGGCACGGTTTCGCGGACGCGGATGCGGGTGATCTGGGCGACGACGTCGTTCAGGCTCTCGACATGCTGGATGTTGAGCGTGGTGTAGACGTCGATGCCGCGCGACAGCAATTCCTCGACATCGAGATAGCGCTTGGGATGGCGGCTGCCGGGCGCATTGGTATGGGCGAGTTCGTCGACGAGGACGAGGGCCGGGCGCCGCGCCAGGATCGCGTCGAGGTCCATCTCGTCGAGCGCGCGGCCCTTGTAGTCGACGAGCCGGCGCGGGACGATCTCGAAGCCGTCGACCAAGCTTTTCGTCTCGCTGCGGCCATGGGTCTCGACGACGCCGATCACGACATCGATCCCTTCCGCCCGGCGGGCGCGGCCGGAGGTCAGCATCTCATAGGTCTTGCCGACGCCCGGCGCCGCGCCGAGGAAGATCTTCAGGCGCCCGCGCCCTTCGCGCTGGGCGCTGGCGAGGAGCGCCTCTGGTGAGGGCCTGCCTCTCGTCTCGCGATGGCTGTCGGCGATGGTCATGTGGGTCCGCAAGGGGAAAACGGCGGCGCCTCGCGCGCCGCCGGGGTCTTTGTGTCAGCGCTGGGCGGCGCCGTCGAGAGCCAGGTTCAGCGCGAGCACGTTGACGACGGGCTCGCCGATGAAGCCGAGCTTGCGCCGCTCGACATGGGTATCGACCAGCGCTTTCAGCGTCGCAGGGTCGGCATTGCGGGCCTTGGCGACGCGCGCGATCTGGAAATAGGCGGCCTCAGGCGAGATATGCGGGTCGAGCCCGCTGCCTGAGGTCGTCACCAGCTCCATCGGCACCGGCGCGCTCGGGTTCTCGGCCTTGAGCTTCTCGGTCTCGGCCTTGATGCGGTCGACCAGCTTCTGGTTGGTCGGGCCGAGATTGGAGCCGCTGGAATTGGCGGCGTTATAGGGCGCGTCCACGGTCTTCGTGCTGTCGTTCGGGTCGGTGCCGACTGTCGCCGAGGGGCGGCCGTGGAAATAGCGTTCGCTGGTGAAGTTCTGGCCGATCAGGCTGGAGCCGATGATCTTGCCATCCTTCTCGATCAGGCTGCCATTGGCCTGGCGCGGAAACACGGCTTGGGCGATGCCGGTCATGGCGAGCGGGTAGGCGAGGCCGGTGATGGCGGTCAGCGCGACGATCATCACGAGGGCGGGGCGGATCTGCTTGAGCATGTCTGCGGCTCCTTAGACGAGGCCGAGGGCAGTGATGGCCATGTCGATGGCCTTGATGCCGATGAAGGGGACGACGAGGCCGCCGAGCCCGTAGACGGTGAGGTTGCGGCTCAGCAGGGCGCCGGCGCCGACCGCGCGGTACTTCACGCCCTTCAGCGCGAGCGGGATCAGCGCGACGATGATCAGCGCGTTGAAGATGATCGCGGAGAGGATGGCGCTCTGTGGCGTCGCCAGCCCCATGACGTTGAGCGCGCTGAGCTGCGGATAGAAGGCCAGGAACATCGCCGGGATGATGGCGAAATACTTGGCGACGTCGTTGGCGATCGAAAAGGTCGTCAGCGCGCCGCGCGTCATCAGGAGCTGCTTGCCGATCTCGACGATCTCGATGAGCTTGGTCGGGTCGCTATCGAGATCGACCATGTTGCCGGCTTCGCGAGCCGCGACCGTGCCGGTGTTCATGGCGACGCCAACGTCCGCTTGAGCTAGCGCCGGGGCGTCGTTGGTGCCGTCGCCGCACATGGCGACGAGCTTGCCCTTGGCCTGTTCCTCGCGGATCAGGGCGAGCTTGTTCTCGGGCGTCGCCTGGGCGAGGAAATCGTCGACCCCGGCCTCGGCCGCGATGGCCGCGGCGGTCATCGGGTTGTCGCCGGTGATCATCACGGTACGGATGCCCATGCGGCGCAGTTCCGTGAAGCGCTCGCGGATGCCGCCCTTCACGATGTCCTTGAGATGGACGATGCCGAGCAGGCGCCCGTCGCGGGCGACCGCAAGCGGCGTGCCGCCGGCCTTCGACACCTCGGCGGCGATGGCCTGGATCTCGCGCACCGTTTCGGGCGTGGATTTGCCGCTGGCGCCCTCGACATATTTCAGCACGGCATCGACCGCGCCCTTGCGGATCTGTGAGCCCTCGAGATCGACGCCGCTCATCCGGCTCTGCGCGGTGAAGGGCACGAAGGTCGCGTGCAGGGCTCCCATGTCGCGGGCGCGGATGGCGTATTTCTCCTTGGCGAGCACGACGATCGAGCGGCCTTCCGGCGTCTCGTCGGCGAGCGAGGCGATCTGGGCGGCATCGGCCAGCTCCTGCTCGCCGACGCCGCGCACGGGGCGGAACTCGGTCGCCTGGCGGTTGCCGAGCGTGATCGTGCCGGTCTTGTCGAGGAGGAGTGTATCGACGTCGCCGGCGGCCTCGACGGCGCGGCCGGACATGGCGAGCACGTTGAAGCGCACGAGACGGTCCATGCCGGCGATGCCGATGGCCGAGAGCAGGGCGCCGATCGTGGTCGGGATCAGCGTCACGAAGAGCGCGACCAGCACGACGACCGGGATATAGCCGCCGGCATAGGTGGCGAAGCTCGGGATCGTCACGGTGGCGAGCACGAAGATCAGCGTCATGCCGGCGAGCAGGATGTTGAGGGCGATCTCGTTCGGCGTCTTCTGGCGCTCGGCGCCCTCGACCAGCGCGATCATGCGGTCGATGAAGGTCGAGCCGGCCGCGGCGGTGATGCGGACGCGGATCCAGTCCGAGAGCACCTGCGTGCCGCCGGTGACGGCCGAGCGGTCGCCGCCGGATTCGCGGATCACGGGGGCGGATTCGCCGGTGATCGCGGCCTCGTTGACCGAGGCGACGCCCTCGATGACCTCGCCATCGGAGGGGATGATGTCGCCGGCCTCGACCAGAACGACATCGCCGACCTTGAGCGAGGTGCCGGGCACGAGCCGGAACAGGCTGCGGTCATCGCCCGAAAGCAGCTTGGCTTCGGTCTCGGAGCGGGTCTTGCGCAGCGAGTCCGCCTGGGCCTTGCCGCGCCCCTCGGCCACCGCTTCGGCGAAATTGGCGAAGAGCACGGTGGACCAGAGCCAGAGCACGATCTGGAAGGAGAAGCCGAGATTGGCGCCCCCCGTGGCGAGGTCCTTCAGGAAGAGGACGGTGGTCAGCGCGGAGACCACGGCGACGACGAACATCACCGGGTTGCGGGCGAGGCTGCGCGGGTCGAGCTTGCGGAAGGCGTCGGCAAGCGCCGGCAGCAGGATCCGAGCGTCGATCAGGCTCGCGGATTTGGATGGGCTCATAAGAGGCTCCAGCGGAAGGGTGTAAGGTCCGGCTCAGGCAGCGGCGACGAGGCCGGCGAGCGCCCGGACGAGCAGCAGGACGAGGAACAGAGCGACCGTCAGGCCGAGGATGAGGGTGGCAGGGCGCGGGGGCGCCCTGTCCGTTTCCCGCGATGCGGCGTCACGATGGACGGCCTCGCGGCGCAATTGGCGCAGGCAGCTTGCCATGGCGGCCTCCTCAGAAGCTCTGGCCCGCGAGCATCGCGAGATGCTCGACGATCGGGCCGACGGCCAGCGCCGGGAAGAAGGTCAGGCCGCCGACGATCAGGATGACGCCGACGAGCAGGCCGACGAAGAGCGGGCCATCGGTCGGGAAGGTGCCGGCCGAGGCAGGCACGGATTTCTTCGCGGCGAGCGAACCGGCGATGGCGAGCGCCGGGATGATGACCAGGAAGCGGCCGACCAGCATCGTGATGCCGAGCGTGGTGTTGTACCAGAGCGTGTTCGCCGAGAGGCTGGCGAAGGCCGAGCCATTGTTGGCCGCCGCCGAGGTATAGGCGTAGAGGATCTCGGAGAAGCCGTGCGGGCCGCTGTTGCCGGCAGAGGCGACGGCGCCGGGCAGCACCACGGCGATCGCCGTGAAGACCAGCATGCCGGCCGGCAGGCAGAGGATGGCCAGCATCGCCATCTTGACCTCGCGCGCCTCGACCTTCTTGCCGAGATATTCCGGCGTGCGGCCGACCATCAGCCCGGCGACGAAGATCGCCAGCACGACGAAGAGGACGATGCCGTAGAAGCCGGCACCGACGCCGCCGACGATGACTTCGCCGAGTTCCATGTTGATCAGCGGGATCATGCCGCCGAGAGCGGTGAAGCTGCCATGCATGGCGTTGACCGCGCCGCAGGAGGCGGCGGTGGTCACGACCGCGAAGAGGGCCGAGAGCGGGATGCCGAAGCGCATCTCCTTGCCTTCGAGGTTGCCGCCCTGGAGACCGAGGCTCTGGACCAGCGGATTGCCGGCAGCCTCGGCCCAGTAGCAGACGGCGATGCCCATGATGAACAGGGTACCCATGGCCGTGAGGATCGCCCAACCCTGGCGCTGATTGCCGACCATCCGGCCGAAGACATTGGTCAGCGCGGCGCCGATCGCGAAGATCGAGACCATCTGGAGGAGATTGGTGATGGCGTCGGGGTTCTCGAACGGATGGGCCGAGTTGGCGTTGAAGAAGCCGCCGCCATTGGTGCCGAGCATCTTGATCGCGAGCTGGGAGGCGACCGGGCCGCGCGCGATGGTCTGCTGGGCGCCTTCGAGCGTCGTCGCCGTCACGGAGGGATCGAGCGTCTGCGGGACGCCGAGCGCGACATAGGCCAGCGTCAGCAGGATGCAGAGCGGCAGCAGCAGATAGAGCGTCGCGCGGGTCAGGTCGACCCAGAAGCTGCCGACCGATTGGGCGGAGGCGCGGGCGAAGCCGCGGATCAGGGCGATGGCGACGGCGATGCCGGTCGCGCCGGAGACGAAGTTCTGCACGGTCAGGCCTAGCGTCTGCGTCAGGTAGGACATGGTGCTCTCGCCGCCATAGCCCTGCCAGTTGGTATTGGTGACGAAGCTGACCGCCGTGTTGAAGGCGAGGTCGGCAGGCACTGCCGACATGCCGTCCGGGTTCAGCGGCAGCAGGCCCTGAAAGCGCTGCAGCCCGTAGAGCAGCAGCAGCCCGGCGAGGTTGAACAGCAGCAGGGCGACCGCATAGGCGCTCCAGTGCTGTTCCTCGCGCTCATGCGTGCCGGCGAGCGCATAGAGCCCGCGCTCGACCGGCGCGAGCACGGGGGAAAGGAAGGTGCGCTCGCCCTTGAAGACGCGCGTGATGTAGCCGCCGAGCGGCTTCACCAAGGCGAGCACGATCGCGCAGAAGAGCAGGATCTGGATCCAGCCAAAGAGTGTCATGGGGGTGCTTTCTCAGCTCGGCCCGCGCTCAGAAGCGCTCGGGGCGCAGCAGCGCATAGGTGAGATAGACGAGCAGGACCGCAGTCACCGCGCCGCCGAGGAGATAGTCGACGAACATGGATGGGCTCCTTCAGAGCGCGTTGCAGGCCGAGACATAGGCGAGGGCTGCCGCGAAGAAGCCGAGTGCGAGCGCGAGCATGGCGATATCCATTGCCGTGGTCCTTTCGACCGGGCGTTACCGATGGGCCGACGCGCGCGGACCCGCCTTCCTGTTGAAGGCGAGGACACGAGCGGATCGACCATGGGCGGGATTATCGTGCTGGCGGCATAGCCGTTCGAGACGGCCGGCAGCGCCGCAGAATAGGAATTTTATAGGAATTCGGCGTGCCCTGCGGGGCGCGCGGCCTTCAGCCGTGAGGGGTGTCGGACCGGAAGATGCCGGGCTTTCGCGGTACGGCGGTGGGGCGCTCGATCGAGAGGGTCACCTCCGGCGCGCCGTCGCCCATATGCAAGTTGGCGAGGCTATCGTTCAGCACTCTGTCAGCCGCGGTGCGGCGATAGTTGAAACGCAGATAGTCGTGCCAGGTCGGCGTGCGGAAACTCTCGGTCCACACAGCGATGTCGTGCAGGTTCCGGGTCAGGATCCAGCGACGCGCGCCGTTGCGCCCCTGTGCGCGCCGTCGCTGCAGCATCAGGGCGAGAAAGGCTTCGACCTGATCCGGGGCGATCCGATACTCGATCTTGACGGCGATCGGCCCGCTGCGCGGCTTCAGATCGAGGCCCAGAGCCGGTGCCTCGAAGCTTTCGGGCGTCGAGACATCGGAATCCTTGCGCTGGTGGATGGGCAGGAGAAAGCCGAGAAGGGCGACGCCAAGGGACGCCGCGGTCGACGCCTGCAGGGCGAAGCTCAGGGAATAGCTCTCGGTGACCATGCCCCAGAGCCAGCTTCCGGCTGCGAGACCGAGCGAGGTGAGGGCGTAGTAGAGCGAGATCGTCCGGCCGACGACCCAGCGCGGGCTTGCCCATTGCACGCTGATGCTGAGGCCCGACCAGCCCAGCACCCACCCGGCGCCGCCGAGCATCAGTGCGATGGCCGCGACGGCCGGCATCTGCGTCAGCGAAAGGCAGAGCGTGCAGGTCGCGCAAGCCGTGCAGGCCAGTTTCAGCATCTGCTCGTCCGACAGCTTGCGCCGGAGCGTCGTCGAGGCGAGGCCGGCCAGCAGCGCTCCCGCGCCGAAGCCTGCCATCAAGGTGCCATAGGCGATCGCGCCCTGCTTGAGCTGGTCGCGAACCACCAGCGGCAGCAAGGCGAGGATCGCGATACCCGCGAAGCCGAACAGGAAACCGCGCCCGAGCGCCGTCTTGATCTCGGAGGACAGGGAGGTGAAGCGGATGCCGTCGGAGATCGCCGTCAGCATTGCCTCCGGCGGCAATCTCGAGGTCGGCACCTTCCATCGGGAGCGCCAGACGACGGCCAGCGGCGCGAGATGGCCGAGCGTGTACAGGCAGAAGGCGGTCAGGGGGCCGAAGGTCGCCAGGATGATGCCGCCGAGCGCCGGCCCGACGCTGCGCACCGTGTTGAACCCGACGGATGTCAGCGTTACGGCCGCTGCGAGGTCCTTGCGATCGACGATATCGCCCACCGAGGCCTGCCAGGCCGGGTCGTTGAAGGCAATGCCGCAGCCGGCCAGGAAGCTGAAGAACAGGATGACCCAGGGATTGATCATGCCGAGCGCGACGAGGATCGTCAGCGCTACGGCGGTCAGGGTCATCAGCGAGCGGGCTGCCAGCATCACCTTGCGGCGATTGAAATTATCGACGATCGCCCCGGCGAAGATCGACAGGATGAAGGCTGGCAGGTTGGTCGCGGCCTGAACCAGCGCCACCATGACACTGGACGGCGTGATGGTGGCCATGAGCCAGCTCATGGCGATGGTCTGGATCAGCCATCCCAGTCCCGAGATCAGGCCGGCGAGCCAGATCGCCCGAAAGGTGACGTTGCGGAGAGGCGCAAATGGCCCGGTGCTCGCCGCGGGCTTCCGCACATCCATGACTCCGCTCATTTCCGACGTCTGCTCCTCGGCCGCCGGCATGGGTTCCGAGCGTGATTCTGGAATCTTATGTCACGATTTTCGCCTGGAAGGCCTGATTTTCCGGCATGGATGACCTGCAGGGAGATGAATCTTCGCCGCCGGCGGCTGAGCCGCACAGCCCAACAACGCTGAAAATATCGTGAGGACGGCGAATGGTGCCCCTGGCCGGGATCGAACCAGCACTCCTTGCGGAACTCGATTTTGAGTCGAGCGCGTCTACCAATTCCGCCACAGGGGCCCTTTGCAGGCGGGCGGACTATAGCGATCGGCCAATGCCGGTCAATCGCTGGTGCGGCTGTTCCGGCAGGTTTTCGCGGTTGATCTGGAAGGCGTACCGTCGCCCGAAACGAATGGCGGGCGAGATGGCTCGAAAACGTGCCTTTCCGAGGCACGCAAGCGGTTGTGTCCTCTGCCTACCCATGCTCTAGAGCGCGCCATGCTTAAGCGCCTCTACGAATGGACGATGTCACTCGCCGCCCGGCCGCGGGCGACGATCTGGCTGGCGGTCGTCGCCTTCGTCGAAAGCTCGTTCTTCCTGATCCCGGCTGACGTCCTCTTCGTGCCGATGGCGCTCGCCCGGCCTCAACGAGCATACCGGCTGGCCTTCGTGGCGACGCTGCTTTCGGTGCTCGGCGGCATTGCCGGTTATGCGCTCGGCTATTACGCCTTCGAGGCGTTGGCTAAGCCGGTTCTGGCCTTCTACGGCAAGCTCGGCGCCTTCGAGGCGCTCAAGGCCTGCGCCGGACCGGATACGACGCTGATCCTGCTGACGACCTCCGGCCTTGCCCACCTGCCGCCGATCAAGGTGGTGACGATCCTGGCCGGTGCCGTCCATATCGGGCTCGCCTTCTTCGTCATCTCCTGCGTGCTGGCGCGCGGGGCGCGCTTCTTCGCGCTCGCCTTCCTGCTCCGGCGCTATGGCGACACGATCCGCCATTTCATCGAACGTCGCTTGAAAGTGATCGCCGTGGTCGGTGCAGCCCTGCTGATCCTGCTTTATTTCGGCCTCAAGCTCGTCGCAGGGTCGGGCCAGCTTTTCTCCTGCTGAGCCCGTGATGACCGCCTCCCTTGCCGCTCCCCCCGCTTCGCGTCGCCTGCCGAATTCGCGGCAACTGATCGCTCTCATCGGTGTGGTCAGCCTGGCGTTGATCGCCGGGGCGTGGTTCTTCGAACTCGTCCTGCATCTGCGCCCCTGCAAGCTCTGCCTCGAGCAGCGTGCGCCGCATTATGCCGCGATCGGGCTCGCACTCGTCGGATTGGTGCTGGCGCGCTCAGCCCGGCTGCAATGGTTCGTCCTGCTGGGGCTCGCCGGCCTGATGGCCTGGAGCACAGGCCTCGGCGTCTATCATGCCGGCGTCGAATGGGGCTGGTTCATCGGGCCGAATGATTGCGGCGGGGCGGCTCCGGCCGCCACCGGCATGCAGGATTTCATGAAGCAGCTGCAGACGACGCGCATCGTCGCCTGCTCGGAAGCGGCCTGGCGCTTTCTGGGACTGTCGCTCGCCGGCTGGAATGCGCTGGCCTCGGCCTGGCTCTTCCTGCTCGCCGTGTTCGGGCTGCTGCGCGGGCGATCGTCGGCGTAAGCCTTACGGCTCCAGTTCCGAATCCCAGTAGAGATAGTCCAGCCAGCTCTCGTGCAGATAGTTGGGCGGGAAGAGCTTGCCGTTGCGGTGGAGGTCGTTGACCGTCGGCGCATAGGGCTTCTGGGCCGGGAACATCTCGACTGTGGCCGGCATCTTGTCGCCCTTGCGCAGGTTGCAGGGCGAGCAGGCTGCGACGACGTTCTCCCAGGTCGTCTGGCCGCCCTTGGAGCGCGGGATAACGTGGTCGAAGGTCAACTCGTCGCGCGTATTGCAGTATTGGCAGGCGAAGCGGTCGCGTAGGAAGACGTTGAACCGGGTGAAGGCCGGTGTCCGCGAGGGCTTGATATAGCTCTTGAGCGAGACCACCGAGGGCAGCCGCATGTCGAAGCTCGGGCTGCGGACGACAGTGTCGTATTCGGAGACGATGTTGACGCGGTCCATGAAGACCGCCTTGATCGCGTCCTGCCAACTCCACAGCGACAGGGGATAGTAGCTGAGCGGCCGGAAATCGGCGTTCAGCACCAAAGCCGGACAGCCGTCCGGCGATGCCATCGGATGCATCACATGCGCCGTCAAACCCGTCGCACCTCCGCTTCATCGAGCGGGACGAATCCCGCTCAAGGATCAATGTAAGCGCGAGACGACAGGAATGTGAAGGAACTTATTGCGACTGCGGCAAGCATCTGCGCGCGGGCGAGGATCAGCCTCGCCCGCGGCAGTGAAACGGTGGATTGTGACGAAATCCGGCCGGGTTTTCGTAGCTTGCGAGCGACCGGCCCGCTTCGTCAGCGGGTCGGGACAGGCTTCTCGCCGCGATAGTCGTAGAAACCGCGCTTGGTCTTGCGGCCGAGCCAGCCGGCCTCGACATATTTCACCAGCAGCGGGCAGGGGCGGTATTTCGAATCGGCAAGCCCGTCATGGAGCACCTGCATCACCGAGAGGCAGGTATCGAGGCCGATGAAGTCGGCAAGCTGGAGCGGACCCATCGGATGGTTGGCGCCGAGCCGCATGGCGGTGTCGATCGCCTCGACCGAGCCGACGCCCTCATAGAGCGTGTAGACGGCTTCGTTGATCATCGGCAGCAGGATGCGGTTGACGATGAAGGCCGGGAAATCCTCGGAAACCGAGACGGTCTTGTGCAGGCTGCCGACGAGGTTCTTGGCGCGTTCGAAGGTGCCGTCATCGGTGGCGATGCCGCGGATCAACTCGACGAGCTGCATCAGCGGGACCGGGTTCATGAAATGGATGCCGATGAAATGCTCGGGGCGATCGGTCGCCGCGGCAAGGCGCGTGATCGAGATCGAGGAGGTGTTCGAGGCGAGGATCGCGTCCGGGCGCAGATGCGGGCAGACAGCGGTGAAGATCTTGCGCTTGACCTCTTCGTTCTCGGTCGCGGCCTCGATGACGAGGTCGCAACCGCCGAGATCGGCGAGGCCGATGGCGGGCTGAATACGGGCGATTGCCGCGCGGCGCTCGTCCTCGGCAAGGGCGCCTTTCGAGACCTGACGGGCCATGTTGCCGTCGATCGTGGCGAGCGCGGCCTTGATCCGCTCCTCGGCGATGTCGTGCAGCCAAATGTCGAAGCCGGCGGCGGCCGCGACATGGGCGATGCCGTTGCCCATCTGGCCTGCCCCGATGATGCCGATCGTCTTGATCGCGTGGTCCGACATGGTTTGATCCCGGATGAACTTTTCAGGCTCCCGCAGGAGCGGAACGGGCCGCCCTGAGGCGGCCCGGAAGCGATGTGCCGGCTTACTTGCCGGCTTTGGCGAGTTCGGCGTCGAGCTCCGGCAGGACGGTGAAGAGGTCGCCGACGAGGCCGTAATCGGCGATCTGGAAGATCGGGGCTTCCTCGTCCTTGTTGATGGCGACGATGACCTTCGAGTCCTTCATGCCGGCGAGATGCTGGATCGCGCCGGAGATGCCGACGGCGATATAGAGCTCGGGGGCGACGACCTTGCCGGTCTGGCCGACCTGCCAGTCGTTCGGGGCGTAGCCGGCATCGACCGCAGCGCGCGAGGCGCCCATGGCGGCGCCGAGCTTGTCGGCGACGGGCTCGATCACCTTGCCGAAATTCTCGGCCGAGGCCAGCGCGCGGCCGCCCGAGATGATGATCTTGGCCGAGGCCAGCTCCGGACGGTCGGACTTGGCGACCTCTTCGCCCTTGAAGGACGAGGTGCCGGGATTCTCGGCCGCCGAGACGCTCTCGACCGTGGCCGAGCCGCCTTCGCCCGCCGCCGCGAAGGAAGCGGTGCGGATGGTGAGCAGCTTCTTGGCGTCGGTCGATTGCACGGTCTGGATGGCGTTGCCGGCATAGACCGGACGCTCGAAGGTGTCGGGGGAGACGATGCCGCTCACATCCGAGACCTGCATCACGTCGAGCAGGGCTGCGACCCGCGGCAGCACGTTCTTGCCGGTGGTGGTCGAGGGCGCGACGATGGCGTCGTAGTTGCTCGCGAGCTTGACGATCAGCGCGGCAAGCGGCTCGGCCAGCGCATGGCTGTAAGCGGCGTCATCGGCGAGCAGCACCTTCTCGACGCCGGCGAGCTTGGCGGCGGCATCGGCCGCGCCCTTGGCGCCCTGGCCGGCGACGAGGATATGGACGGGCGCGCCGAGCTTGGCGGCGGCCGTCAGTGCCTTGGCGGTGGCGTCCTTGATGGACGCGTTGTCGTGTTCGGCGATCAGCAGCGTGGTCATCAGATCACCCCGGCAGTCTTGAGCTTGGAGACGAGTTCGGCGGCATTGGCCACCTTGACGCCGGCGGAGCGGCCGGCAGGCTCGACCGTCTTCAGAACCTTGAGGCGCGGCGCGACATCGACGCCGAGCGTCTCGGCCGAGGTCTCGTCGAGCGGCTTCTTCTTCGCCTTCATGATGTTGGGCAGCGAGGCATAGCGCGGCTCGTTGAGGCGCAGGTCGGTGGTGACGATCGCCGGGAGCTTCAGCGACACGGTCTGCAGGCCGCCATCGACCTCGCGGGTGACGTCGACGCTGTCGGCTGACAGTTCGACCTTCGAGGCGAACGTGCCCTGGCCCCAGCCAAGGAGCGCCGCGAGCATCTGGCCGGTCTGGTTGCAGTCGTCGTCGATCGCCTGCTTGCCGAGGATGACGAGGCCGGGAGCCTCCTGCTCGACGACCTTCTTCAGGAGCTTGGCGACGGCGAGCGGCTCGACGATGCCGTCGACCTTGACCAGGATGCCGCGGTCGGCGCCCATGGCGAGACCGGTGCGGATCGTCTCGGCCGCCTGCGCCGGGCCGATCGAGACCACGACCACCTCGGTCGCCTTGCCGGCTTCCTTCAGGCGCAGCGCCTCTTCGACCGCGATCTCGTCGAAGGGATTCATCGACATCTTGACGTTGGCGAGTTCGACGCCGGAGCCGTCCGCCTTCACGCGGATCTTCACGTTGTAATCAACCACCCGCTTGACGGGCACCAAGATCTTCATCGCCAGATCACCGTTTAGAAGAGATGAGCCTCGCGCCGCACCATACCTGACGGCAGGACAGCGGCATCGCGGCCCTCGGCTGGAATGCGCTGGGACCGTAACGACGCCCGTTTGCGCTTGTCAACGTCCGTCCTGGCCCGACTCGGAGGCAAAACAGCGCGGCTTCAGCCATGGGTGGCCTTGCGCCCGAACAGGGCGATGCTGCGGTGCACGAAGAGCGGGGTCAGGGCGGCGCCCGTCGCCAGTCCGCCGAGATGCGCCCACCAGCCGACATTGCCGTCGGCGCCGAATATGGCGGAGGCGGCCTGCAGCAAGATCCAGCCGCCGAGCGCATAGAGCGCCGGGATATGGATCGGAATCCAGTTGAAGGCGAGGCCCCAGATCCGGACCTGCGGATAGATCATCAGATAGGAGGCGATGACACCGGAGATGGCGCCGGAGGCGCCGATCAGCGGCTGCTGTGAATCCGGGTATAGGCCGGCATGGAAGAGTGAGCCGCCGAGCCCGCAGAGGAAGAAGAAAACGAGGAAGCGGGCATGGCCCATCGCATCCTCGACATTGTCGCCGAAGACCCAGAGGAACAGCATGTTCCCGACGAGATGCGCGAGATTGGCGTGCAACAGGATGTTGCTGAACAGGGTCGCCCAGGCCGGGAGATGGGCGAGCCCGTCCGGCAGTTGCGCCGTGCCGAACAGTACCGAGGGAATCATGCCGAAGCCGGCCATGAGCGCGAGCTCCGCCTCCTCGCCGGGCCAGAGCAGCAGCATGAGTTGAAGGGCGAGGCAGGCGCCGATCAACCCATAGGTAATGTAGGGCGTTCGCATGAAGCGCAGTGGCACGCCGTCATGCAGGGGAACGAACATGGCCGATCTCAGCGATTCCCGCCGGGCACCCAGAGCACATCGCCGGCTGCCTTGGCATTGAGGTAGCGGGAGGCGACGAACAGGAAGTCCGAGAGACGGTTGATGTATTTTAGCGCGGCAGGAGCGACTGTCTCGCCTTCGGTCGCGGCGAGCTCGGCCATCAGGCGCTCGGCCCGGCGGCTGACGGTGCGGGCAAGATGCAGATGGGTCGCAGCCGGCGTGCCGCCCGGCAGGACGAAGGAGCGCAGGGGGCTGAGATCGGCATTCAGCTGGTCGATCTCGCTCTCGATCCGGTCGACCTGAGCCTGGACGATGCGCAGCGGCTCGAAGGCGAGGGGCTTATCAGTCTCGGGCGTCGAGAGGTCGGCGCCGAGATCGAAGAGATCGTTGCTGATGCGGCCGAGCATGGCATCGACCAGGGCGTCTTCCGTCGCCGCATGTAAGCGGGCGAGGCCCACGCAGGCATTGGTCTCGTCGACCGTGCCGTAGGCGTCGACACGCAGGTCGAACTTGGGCCGGCGCGGGCCGCTCGTCAGGCCGGTCGTGCCGTTGTCGCCGGTGCGCGTGTAGATGCGATTGAGCTTGACCATGCCACGCTTATAGCGCGGTCCCGGCTGGACGGAAGCGCGTTTCCGCCGTGGCGGTACGTCAGAAAGTGTAGCCGAGCCTGGCGCCGATATTGGCCGGGCCGCGGCTGTTCGTGCCCGGTTTGTCGGAGCAGCCGACCGTGCTGAAATGCTCGAGCGTGGTGACCAGGCTCCAGCGGTCCGAGAGCCGGAAGCCGAGGGCGGCGGCCTCGCGCGTGCCGGTGTTGCAGCCGAGCGCGAGGCGATTCTCCGGGATGACCAGGCCGGTCTTGCCGTCGTTCAGGGTGGCGCCGAGGCTTGCCTCGACGAAGATGTCGCGGGTTACGTCGAAGGTCCAGGTCGCCCCCGCATAGGCATAGCGCGTGCCGTTGAGATTGAGGCTCGCGCCGATGTTGAAGCGCGGGATGAAGGCTGCGGCGAGGCGGTCGCTCAGGGGAACGAGGCGCGGCGACAGGAGGTCGGCGCTCAGGTTCGGCAGGCCGCTCTCGCGGCCGCCGGGATTGGCCAGGCCGGCACCGACCCTTGCCTCCCAGGCGGGTGCGGGTGGTTCGGTGGCGGGAGCGTAGCTGGAGACGCTGCCGGAGAGGGATCGGGTCTGCGCGGAGGCGGCAGAAACGGCCAGGCAAACGGCAAGAGGCAGCAACGCGACGCGGACCATGGACCTTCGGCAATGAACGTGTGAGCAGACGTTAGTGAAGCGCACATACTCGTGTTCGGAATGTGGCAAGGCCCGGAAATCCAAGCTCTCATCCACAGTGCACTAAGAATGCAAGTTCAATTATTTCAAGGTCTTGTGTGTAGTGTCGCAGGCGTTCAGCCGTTGCGCCACCACAGGACGATAACGATCAGCACGATGGCGACGAATTGCAGGATGACCCGCAGCCGCATCAATCGCTGCGAGGCGTTGGCGCTGCCGCCGCGCAGCATGTTGATGAGGCCGAGCAGGAGCACGATGGCGACGGCGCCGACCGCGACGGATACGAGGGTGTTCGAAAGCGTCATGGCGACAGGCTTAGGATGGTGGGAAGGACTTGGCCAGCGCCCTGATGGGGCTCGTGCCGGTTGGGCCGTGGGTCAGCTCGTCGCAGCCATCTGCGCCAGGGCGCGGCCGCGGACAGGCATGGAGAGGTCGCCGGCGAGCGCCCGGCTGATGGCGGGCAGGCCGTCGAGCAGGTCGGGCACGAAGGCTTGCGACGGCGGTTGGCGGCGCGGCAGCGCATGGAGCGCAGCGGCCATCACGCGCGGATCGCGCTCGCCCTCGCCGGTCTGCGAGGGATCGTAGAGGACATCGACCAGCTTGAGTTCGTCGGCCCGGCCGGCGCGGATCGCCTGCTCGAGGCGCGGCCGGACGCGCGGCACGATCAGCGCCGGCTTGTCGAAGGACAGGATCTCGCAGAATGTGTTGTAGCCGCCCATGGCGACGACGCAGTGGGCGCGGTTCATCAGCAATTCGAGGCGCGGCTCGAAGCCGAGGCCTTCGAGCTTGGGATGGCGGGCAATGCGCTCGGCGAATTCCTTGCGCTTCTCGCGCGACATGAAGGGACCGAAGACGATGAGCGCGGGCAATGCGATCGTCGGATCGCTCTCGTAGGCCGAGATCACCCAGTCGATGACGCCGGCACCGTCGCCGCCGCCGCCCGGCGTGACCAGGATGAAGGGCTGCTTGGTGATGCGGGGGTAGCGGTTCGGCGGCATCGGACTCGGTACCGCGCGCTTGAGATAGCCCATGTAGCGGAGCTTGTCGGCGAAGCGGTGCTGGTTCGGCAGGCCGGTCAGGGGTTCATAGACGTTGTCGAGCCCGTAGACGAAGATGTCGTCATAGACCGTGTCGAGCGCTTCCAGCGCGCCGTTGCGGCTCCATTCCTCGAGCACCGCGGCGGGTTCGTCGAGCACGTCGCGCAGGCCGAGCACGATGCGGGCACCGCGCCGGCGCAGGATGTCGAGCGAGGGCTTCAATTCGCCGCGCAGGCCGACCGGCTCCTTGTCGACGATGACCACGTCGGGATCGAAGGAGAGCACGGTCTGCTTGATGATGTCGGCCCGCAGACGGATGGTGTCGTCGAGGCCGAGATTGAGGTGATGCGGCTCGTAGCCGCCGTCGCTCTGCTTCTCGACGCCGGGAATGCGGACATAATCGACGCCGTCGCCGAACTGGAAGCTCGAGATCACCGACGAGCCCGAGACGATGATCACCGAGATATGCGGGAAGCTCGCGATCAGCGCATTGGCGATGGCGCGGCAGCGGCGGATATGGCCGAGGCCGAAGGTGTCGTGGCTGTAGATCAGGACACGCGGAGCGTGGGGGCTACGCGGCGCGCGCTCGGCGCCGGCGAGATCGACGACGTTTGAAGGCATCGGAACGTCGCCCCCCGGGAAAGGCCAGACGACCTCTTGGCGAGGACGAACGCAGTTGAAACTCTGGAGCGGTTATAACTGGTCGCCGGGAACGATCCAAGCCCGTCGGCCTGTCGTCAGGCGAGAAAAACCGTGTCGGATCGCAGTTATCACCGCGGGCCGGGATCGCATTGCCGGTCGCTGCCCGGCAGCCGGACGAAGCTTGCCGGATCGACCAGGCGGATGGCCGGATGAGCGGCCGCCTGCAGGAGATCGGACAGGAAGGACCACGCTGTTTCGTCGTGGTCGCGATGGTGCAGCAGCAGGCCGATTTCGATGTTGCCGGTTTCCGCCATTCGCCGATCCGCCAACAGGGTTACAAGCTCGCCGACGACGTCGGCGGCCAGACGTCCGACGCGGCCGCCATGCCAGTTCATGACGTCGATATGGGTGTTGAGCAGGCGCGGTCCGCCATCCGACCCCAGGCGAAAGCCGCGGAAGCAGGAGAGCCCGGAAAAGCCGAGCGCCCCGAGACGTGCGGCGTGGCTCGGGGCGATGCGGTTCCAGGGCGGGACGAAGATCGGCAGGACATCGCCGCCGAGCAGATCGTACAGGCGCCGGCGGCCCTGCGCGATGTCGGCGTCGACATGATCGGCGTCGCGTTCAGCGCCGAATTCCGATTTCTTGCCGCCGGCGGGCGTGTGGTTCCGATGGATGGCGCCATGCTGGCAGGGGCGCAGCAGCGGCATGCCGCGCAACGCGGTCGCCAGTTCGGGTTCGGCCAGCAGGGGAATGACGGCGAGCAGGATGGGGGCCGCGAAGCGCTCGGCCAGCTCCGAGAGCCGGTCGAGCGCCAGGCTCGGTGCCACGGCGTCGTCATCGCGCAGCCAGAGGTCGATCTGCCGGCCGGATGCACTCCAGTGGTCGAGCTCGAGGGCGAGCGCGTGCCAGGTCGAGGCAGTCATGGCGTGGCTTCCCGGGCGGGCGACCGCAATTTGGCGCTGCGATTTCGCACGGCGAGGGTGAGACCTTCCGCCAACCTTTCGGCAGCGCGCGCGGGTGTGCGCTCGGCGAGGATGAAACGGTGCGCGGCTGCGCCCATGCCCTCGCGCAAGGCCCTGTCGCGCAGCAGGCGGGTCAGCGCCGCAGCCAGGGCTTCGTCGTCATGCTCCGGGACGAGCAGGGCGGTTTCGCCGGCTCGCACCGTCTCGGCGACGCCGCCGCTGTCGAAGGCGACGACCGGCAGCCCGGCCGCCTGGGCTTCGAGATAGACCAGCCCATAGGCCTCGCCGATGCCGGGCCAGAGGAGGATGTCGTGCCGGGCAAGCTCGGCCTGGGTGGCGTCGCGGTCGAGCTGCCCATGCCAGGTGATGCGGCCTTCGGGCAGGCCGGCGAAGGCGGCGCCGATCTCAGCGCGGCAAGGGCCGTCGCCGATGATGCTCAGCGTCCAGTCCTCGCCCCGACAGCGGTCGAGGATACGGGCGAGGGTGAGGTAGCTCTTCAACTTAACGCCCGCGCGCATCATGGCGACGGTGATCAGGCGGGGCTTGCCCGATAGGTCGGTCGCCCGGGAAAACTCGAAGCCGGGCGCGACGAAGGGAGGCAGGTGGAGCAGGGCCGTGCCTTCGTTCTCCCAGCGCGCGAGCCCCTGCCGGTCGCGGGCGGTGAAGTAGAAATGGACATCGGCGGCTGCGAGTCCTTGCCGGGCGGCGGCCACATGCATGGCCCATTCGCCGCTGGCACGCCGCGCGGAATCGCTCGATTCGGCTGTGACATAGGGGATGCCGAGCGCCGCCGCGATCGCGGGACCGAGGAAGTCCGGCGAGCGATAGTAGTTGTGATAGGTGAACCAGAGCTCGGGCCGCGGCTTGCCCTCCCGGTAACCGGCGAGCAGGGCGTCGCGCAGCCGGGCGGCATCGTCGGCGCAGCGGGCCAGGCGGGTAGGATCGGGTTCGCGGAAATAGGTTTTCCGCGCTGCGACGGGCGCGACGACATGGCCGAGGCTTTCGAGCGCTGCGGCGAGCTGGCGGGCCATGCGGCGATCGCCGGAGACGCCGCCGTCACCGACCGGATTGAGCGGGGTGTGGAAAGCGATGTGCAAGACGGTCTTCAGTGTCGGTGATGCTGTCAGCGATAGGGGTCGGCCGCGTCGCGCAGGCCGTCGCCGAGGAAGTTGAAGGCGAGGATGATCACGATCACGGGCACGACCGGATAGAGCAGCCAGGGATAGAGCGCCACCACATTGATGTTCTGGGCCTCGTTGAGCATCACGCCCCAGCTGGTGATCGGCGGCCGCAAGCCCAGACCGAGGAAGGAGAGCGCGGTCTCGCCCAAAATGGTCTTGGGGATGGTGATCGTGGCCGAGGCGATGAGATGGCTCATGAAGCCGGGCACGAGATGCAGCGCGATGATCCGGCGCGGCTTGGCCCCCATGAGCTGAGCCGCGACGACATAATCCTCCTCGCGCAGCGAGAGCAGTTTCGAGCGCACCGAGCGCGCGAGCCCGGTCCAATCCATCAGGCCGAGGATCACCGTGATGCCGAAATAGACCAAGAGCGGGCTCCAGGTCGGCGGCAGGATAGAGGCCAGCGCCAGCCAGAGCGGGATATGCGGCAGCGACTGCACGATCTCGATGATGCGCTGGATGAAGAGATCGACGCGGCCGCCATAATAGCCGGCGATGCCGCCGATGATCACGCCGAGCACGAAGGAGACGGAGACGCCGAGCAGGCCGATCGAGAGCGAGATGCGTCCGCCGTAGAGAATGCGCGAGAGCATGTCGCGGCCGAGCCGGTCCGAGCCGAGCAGGAAGAAGGTGCCGCCCTCGGGCGGGCAGACGAGATGCGTGTTGCCGGGGACCATGCCCCAGAACGTGTAGTCGTCGCCCTTGCAGAAGAAGCGCAGCTTCTGCGGGCGGGTCGTGTCGACCTCGTATTCGCGCTTCAGGTTCTCCATGTTGAGGCGCATCGTGTACGGATAAACGAAGGGGCCGATGAAGCTGCCTTCGTGGAAGAGATGGATGCCCTGGCTCGGCGCCCGGATGAAATCGGTGTTGCGCGTCGTGTAGTGATAGGGCGCGAGGAACTCGGCGAAGGCCGCCATCGCGTAGATCGCGACGATCACGAAGGCGGAGATGACCGCGAGCCTGTGCTTGCGGAACTTCCACCACATCAACTGCCATTGCGAGGCGAGATAGACCCGCTCCTGCTCGGGCGTCATCGCCTCGGTGGCATAGGGCTCGAACGGTGCCGTCGAGACCTCGTGCGGCAGCGGCGCGCCGTCCGGCGGGAGATGGTTGAGCGTCGTCGCCTTCACTTGGTCGCGGCTCCCTGGAGGCGGATGCGCGGATCCAGAATGGCGAGCGCGATGTCCGAGATCAGCACGCCGATCACGGTCAGGAAGGAGAGGAACATCAGGAAGGAGCCGGCGAGATACATGTCCTGGCTCTGCAGGGCGCGGATCAGCAGCGGGCCGGTCGTCTGCAGCGAGAGCACGATGGCGACGACCTCGGCGCCCGAGACGATCGAGGGCAGGATGTCGCCGATATCCGAGATGAAGAAGTTGAGCGACATGCGCAGCGGATATTTCCGCAGCGCCTTGCCGGGCGGCAGCCCCTTGGCGCGGGCGGTGACATAGTACTGCTTCTGCAACTCGTCGAGGAGGTTCGCGCGCAGCGCCCGGATCATGCCGGCGGTCCCGCCCGCACCGATGATGATGACGGGAATCCAGAGGTGCTCCAGCACCGATTTGAGCTTGGCCCAGCTCATCGGCTGGTTGAGATAGGCGGGATCGACGAGCCCGCCGATCGAGGTGCCGAACCAGACATTGGCGAAATACATGAAGACCAGCGCCAGCAGGAAATGCGGCACGGCGAGCCCGACGAGGCCGAGGAAGGTGAGCCCGTAATCGCCCCAGCTGTACTGGTGCGTGGCCGAATAGATGCCGATCGGGAAGGCGACGATCCAGGTGAAGATGATGGTGGCGAAGGAGACCATCATCGTCAGTAGCAGCCGGTCGCCGACGATCTCGCGCACGGGGCGCTGGTACTCGAAGGAGTAGCCCATATCGCCCTGGAGCAGGCCCGCGACCCAGCGGACGTAACGCTCCACCGGCGGCTTGTCGAAGCCGTATTCCTGCTTCAGGAACTCGATGCGGCTCATGTCCGCCTTCTCGCCCTGGGCCTGCATCTCGGCGGCGAGCGTCTCGAAGTAATCGCCTTCGGGCAGGTTGATCACGGTGAAGATCAGCGCGCTGGTGACGATCAGCGTCGGGATCATGATCAGGATGCGCTTGAGGATGTAGCGGAGCAGCACGGGTCAGGCCTTGGTCTCTGGCCTGTCGAACCAGAAGGTGTCGGGCATGTAGCGGCCGATGAAGGCGCCGGGCTCGAAGCTGTAGAGGCCCTTTTCGGGCACATTGCGCAGGTCGTTCGAGACGACGATCGGCTGCAGCGTGCTGTTGATCACGCCGATAGTGTAGAGCTGCTCGGCATTGATCGCCAGCATCTTGTGCCAGATGGCGCGGCGCTGCTCGCGGGTCGAGCTCATGCGCCATTCCTCGTAGAGCCGCACCAGCGCGTTGACTTCGGCGAGGGCCGGTCGCTCGCCCTCGCGGCCGCTGCTCTCGATGAACTGGCCCCAGCGCGGCCACTGGAACTGGGCCGAGGAGGTCGGCGCCAGCGCGTCCGGCTCCATATCCGACGTGACCAGCGCATTGTCCATGCCGGCCCAGGCCGACATCACGGTCTGGCCGGCGAGGATGCGGCGGCGGAAGACGTCGCGCTGGGTCGAACGCGGGTAGATCTTGATGCCGACATCGATGAAGTCCGGCTTGAGCAGGTCGAGGATGTCGGTTTCCTCGGTGTTCTCGCCGGCGGTTTCGATGGTGAATTCCAGCCGGCGTCCGTCCGGGAACAGGCGGATACCGTCGTCGTCGCGCTTCGTCAGGCCGATCTCGTCGAGCAGGCGATTCGCCAGCGCCGGATCGTGCTGGGTCCAGAGTTCGGCGAGCTTCGCGTCGTAGAGCGGGCTTTCAGGCAGGGCGGTGTTGCCGCTCTCTCGCGCCAGCCCGAAGAAGATGACCTTGTTGACGTCCTTGCGGTTGATCGCGACCGAGATCGCCTGGCGGTAACGGACGTCGCGATTGAGGTCGCGCCAGGCCGGATCGATGGCGTTCAGGTTGGGGAGCAGGGCGAAATAGGCGCCTTCCGCCCGCTTCCACAGCCGGACGTCGAAATTCATCCGCTTCGAGGCCTCCTTGAGGAAGGTGTAGTTGTCGAAGCGGATGTAGCGGGCCTGGAGATCGGCTTCGCCGGCCGCGGTCTTGGCTGGGACGAGGGCACTGGTGCCGATCGTCAGCGTGACCTGATCGGCATAGGGAAGCTGGCGGCCGTTTTTGTCGACGCGGTGGAAATAGGGATTACGCTCGAAGACGAACTGTTCGGCCGGGAGCGGCGTCGTGTTGCGCCAGGGCTCCAGTGTCGGCAGCTTCGGGTTCTCCGGCCGGTACATGCGTGACAGTCGCTCGTGCAGCGCCCCCCAGTCGCGCACCCGGTGCTCCTTCACCCGCTGGGCGAGCTCGTGCTTGGGAGCGTGCTTCTCGTGGAACTGCTTGAGATAGCCTGAGGGCATGAAGAGATAGGTCGGCTGCGCACCGGCCAGCGCCGGCAGGAAGACCGGGTTGGGCGCCTCCCAGCTATAGCGCACCTCGCGCTCGTTCAGCACTTCGAAGAACGGTGCATTGCCGCCTGCAAGCAGCGCCTGGGGCGGCCCGCCCGGCGAAAGCCGCTTGTTGTTGGCGATATCTTCCCACCAGTAACGGAAATCCTCGGTGGTGAAGGGCGAGCCGTCCGACCAGCGATGGCCCTCGCGCAGCTTGAGCGTGAAGATGCGGCCGTCCTCGACCTCGCAGCTCTCGAGCACGTCCGGCACCAGCTCCAGACTGTCGTCATAGACCATCAACCGGGTGTAGCCGTAGAGCGTCATCATGCGGATATCGCGCTGGTCGCCCATCAGCATGCGGATATTGCCGCCATGGCGGCCCTGCTGCCGGCCGAGCGCCTCCAGATCGATGACGCGCGGATTGGCGGGCAGGCGCGCGGCGACCGGCGGCAGGGAGCCGGCTGCGACCCTGTCCTTGAAGAACGGGCTGTCGATCGCGGTGCCCGAGAAGGGCGCAGGCGCTGCCTGCGCGAGGCGGGGCAGGTTCGTTCCAGCCAGCGCGGCGGAGCCGAGCAGCAGCGCGGTGCGGCGGGTCGGGTTGTGGCGGCGTGGCGTCATGGCACCAGCTCCCGGATATCGGCATTCGGCCGTGCCAGCACATAGTGACCGTCGCCGAGCGGCAGGGGCGCCAGCACGGCCTCGTCCGGCCCGGCCTTGAAGGCCATGTCCCAGTGGCTGTCGTCGGAGGCGCCGCCGGGCGCCGCCAGCTTGAAGTCGAGCTTGCGGTCGAGATCGGCGAAGGGCACGGAGCGCAGCAGCGCCCGCGTATAGGGATGGGCCGGGCGGGTGAAGAGCGCGTGGCGCGGCGCCAGCTCGACGATCCGGCCATTGGCCATCACCGCGATCCGGTCCGCCATGTAGTTCACCACGGCGAGATTGTGCGAGATGAACAGGAAGGTCAGCCCGCGCTCGGCCTGGAGGTCCTTGAGCAGGTTGAGGATCTGCGCCTGCACGGAGACGTCGAGTGCCGAAACCGGCTCGTCGCAGATGATCAGCTCGGGGTCGAGCGCGAGCGCGCGGGCAATGCCGATGCGCTGGCGCTGGCCGCCCGAGAAGGAATGCGGGTAGCGGTTGAGGAAGCGGGTATCGAGCCCGACATCCTGCATCAGGTTGCGGACCCGCTCGTCCTGCTCGGCCGGGCCGCCCCGACCATGGACGACCAGCGGCTCCCGCAGGATGTTCATCACGGTCATGCGCGGCGAGAGCGACGAGACCGGGTCCTGGAAGATCATCTGCACGCGCGGGCGGAATTTGCGGAGGTCCTCGCCGTCGAGGCCGAGCACGTCGACCCGCTCGCGCCCGTCGTCGAAGATGATCTCGCCTGAATCGGGCGTGACGGCGCGCATGATGATCTTGCTGACGGTCGTCTTGCCGCAGCCGCTCTCGCCGACGAGGCCGAGGCATTCGCCGCGCCTGATGTCGAAGCTGACATTGTCGACGGCCTTGACGCTGGTCTGGCTGCCCTTGCCGAAAAAGCTGCGCGAGCCCGTGACATAGGTCTTGTACAGGCCGCGGACGCTGAGCAATGGGGCGGCATCCACTGAAGGCTTCGGCGGGCGCGCGGTCACGACCGGGCGCGGGCGCGCCTCGCGCAACGCGACGAGCCGCTCGCCGTCCTGCATGTCGAAATGCGGGGAGGCGTCGAGCAGGGCCTTGAGATAGGGGTGGCGCGGCCGGCGGAAGATGTCCTCGACCGGGCCGCGCTCCATGATCTCGCCGTGGAAGATCACGACGACCTCGTCGGCCATGTTGGCGACGACGCCGAGGTCGTGGGTGATCAGCAGGATCGCCATGCCCATCTCGGCCTGGAGATCGCGCATCAGGTCAAGCACCTGGGCCTGGATGGTGACGTCGAGCGCCGTCGTCGGCTCGTCGGCGATCAGCAGGGCCGGCTGGCAGATCAGGGCCATGGCAAGCATGGCGCGCTGGCGCAAACCGCCGGAGAGTTCGAAGGAATAGAGCCCGAAGGCGCGCTTGGGATTCTTGAAGCCGACGCGCTTCAGCATGGCCTCGATGAGCTCGCGCGCCTCGGCCTTCGGCATCGGCCGGTGCAGGAGCAGCGCCTCCTCGATCTGGTTGCCGATCGTATGGACCGGCGAGAGCGAGGACATCGGCTCCTGGAAGATCATGCCGATGCGCCCGCCGCGCAGAGCCCGGATGCCCTCGCCCTCGGCCGGCAGCGTCGCGATGTCGACGACGGTTTCGGGCGCGAGCGGGTCGCGGAACAGGATCTCGCCGCCAGTGACGCCGCCGGCGCGCGGCAGCAGCCCCATGATCGCCTGCGAGATCACCGATTTGCCGGAGCCGGATTCGCCGACGAGCGCGACGGTCTTGCCGGCGGGGACGCGCAGGCTCACGCCCTTCACGACGTCACGGGACAGGCCGTGGATTGTGAAGCCGATACGCAGGTCGTTGATGCGCAGGATGTCCATGCTTACGTCGATACGTTCCCGGGAGCCTTACCGCTCTGCAGTTTTCCTCATGTCACTAGACGTCGAAAGCGACGGCTTGCCAATCGCTTTCGACGCTTCCGGCGAGCATTGCCCGATGCGGATGACATCGCTGCAACGGGGTCCGCGCCGGAAATCGTCGTAGCTGATGCTCCAGGGCAGGGGGGCGGCGCGCGATAGGGCCCCATCTTGAAATACTGGTTGTCGTCGAGCCCGGGGCCGCCATGGCCGATATGCCCCTGTAGGGTCACGGTATGGACGCCGCCGGCGATAACCTCGATATGGCCCTCGCCATCGGGGCCGGGCTGGGAGCGGATGACGAAGTCGATCCAGCCCTGCTGCGCCGAGGGCAGGTCGGCATGGGATGCGACCCGGATGCCCGGCGCACAGACGTTGAAATAGCGCGGATAATTTTTCGTGGTCGTGCCGCTCTCGATCGCGATCAGCGCGCGGGTTTGCTGTGCCTCGGTGCAGTTGATCACGAGCACCTCGCCGGGAAGGCAGCCCTCGGGGCGCTCGCTGCCGCCGATCGGGTAGGAGGGAATCAGGTCGGTCTCGACGGTGATGCCGAGGCGGCCGCGATAGAGGCGCAAGGCGAGGAATGGCGAGTAGTCGCCGACGGCTTCGGGCAGGATTTCGCGCTTCCACTGCGCAATCACATATCTGCGATCATCCTGCGCGAGCGCATCGTTGAGGTGCAGGGCAAAGCCGTACCAGACCGTGCTGTGGAGGGGGACGAGCACCTCCGGGCGCTCCCAGATCTCGGTCCGCTCGCTGCATCCCACCGCATGCGAAAGGCAGGACGGCGCCATGACCACGGTCACGGCGCCGGCGCCGCTGTCGGGCGCGACACCATCGAAAACCACGCGGCCGGAGCGCTGCTCGGGATTGTCCGTATAGAAAAGCCCGCCTTCGGGGGCGAAACAGCCTCGCTCGAAACCGTCGTGCAGGATGTGCTGCGTGGGATCAGCCCCGGCCTCGGCGCGCGCAGAGACGGTCACAGCGCCGGCGAGACCGATCATGGCCGCACAGCACAGCATTCCCGACACGGCGACCCTGTTCACGCTTCCCCCGATGACGGACGCAGCCTCCACTCTGCAATGCCGGTACGGTCGCAGCGTGGCGCGCATTGCACTCGGCCGCAACCTCCCCACATATGGACGCCTCGGGCCCGCCGGACCCGTCGAGGTTGCGCCGCGAGCGCTTCGGTACGGGGTTGCCCCTTGGAGTCCAATCTCTTCCGTTACATCTGGCAGAAGAGCCGGGCGGAGCAGGTCGTCGTCCTGCTGATCATCCTTGTCTCGATCCCATTCAACTGGGCGTCCTTCGACGTGCCCAAGCGCATCGTCAACGACGCGATCCAGGGCGGCGCCTTCAAGGACGGCAAGACCACCGCGACGCTGATGGACTTCACCCTGCACCTGCCGTCATGGCTGGGCGGGGCGAGCTACAAGATCTCGGACGGCATCCAGGTCGGCCAGTACGGCCTGCTCCTGGGCTTGAGCACCTATTTCCTGCTGCTGGTGCTGATCAACGGCGCTTTCAAGTACGTCATCAACGTCCGCAAGGGCATTCTCGGCGAGCGGATGCTCCGGCGCATGCGCTACGATCTGTTCAGCCAGCTCATGCGCTTCCGGCCGGAGGAGATCCGCGCGGTCAAGCCGGCCGAGATCGCCAGCATGATCAAGGACGAGGTCGAGCCGATCGGCGGCTTCGTCGGCGATGCCTTCATCCAGCCGGTCTTCCTGCTCAGCCAGGCGCTGACGGCGCTCGTCTTCATCATGGCGCAGAGCTTCTGGCTGGGCTCGGTCGCGCTTTTGATCGTGCTGGCGCAGGCGATCATCATCCCGATCCTGCGGCGTGAGCAGCTCCGGCTCGGCCGCGAGCGCCAGATCGCCTCGCGCCAGCTCGCCGGCCGCATCGGCGAGATCGTCGATGCCGGGCCGATGATCCAGGGCCATGGCGCCACGGCCTATGTCCAGTCCGACATCGCCGGGCGGCTCGGGCGGCTCTTCGATATCCGCTACGCGCTCTACAAGCGGAAATTCGCGGTCAAGTTCCTGAACAACCTGCTGGCCCAGATCACGCCGTTCTTCTTCTACGCGATCGGCGGCTTCTTCGCGCTGCAGGGGCGGCTCGATATCGGCCAGCTCGTCGCGGTGATCGCCGCCTATCGCGACCTGCCGCCACCGATCAAGGAGCTGATCGACTGGGACCAGCAGCGCAACGACGTGACGATCAAGTACGATCAGGTCATCTCCCAGTTCAACACCGACGAAACCCTGGTCCTCGAGGAGGAGAACGGCGTCAAAGCCCTGCCGGAAAAGGGCGAGATCCGGCTCGAATCCGTGCAGATGCTGGACAATCGCGGCCAGCCGCTGCTGACGCCGCTCTCGTTCAGCCTGCAACGGCCGGGCGTGGCCGCGGTGGTCGGCCCGCAGGGTGGCGGCAAGGACGTGCTCGGCCGGATCCTCGGCCGGCAGGCGACGAGCTATACCGGCCGCGTGCTGATCGACGGCGAGCCGCTGGCGGGCATGTCGGTCGAGCGGGCGAGCCATCTCATCGGTTATTCCGGCGACGAGCCCGAGATCATCGCCGGCTCGATGCGCGACAACATCCTGCTGCCGCTCCGGCGCCGGCGACCCGATCTCAAGGCCGGCGGCGCGGTTTCGTCGCCGGAGCATCGCCGCTTCGTCGAGGCGATCCGCTCCGGCAATTCGCCCTTCCCGTTCGAAGCAGACTGGACCGACTATGAAGGGGTCGGCGTGACCGATGCGGCTGAGCTCGCGGCGCGGGTCCACGAGTTGCTCGACGTCTTCGGCTGTACGCAGGAGGTCTACGAGCTCGGGCTCGGCGGGAAAGTGATGCGCCCCGTCAGCGAGCAGGCGACCGAACGCATCATCGAGGCGCGCCGCGTGGTCGCGGCCGAGCTCGCGCGAATCAAGCAGGGCGACCTGATCGAGCCCTTCGTGCTCGACCGCTACAACCGCAATGCCCCGATCATCGAGAACCTGATCTTCGGCACGCGGACGACCATGCGTTTCGACAGCGCGACCCTGCTGTTCGAGCCCTATGCCCAGTCGATCCTGAACGCGGAGGCGCTGGTCGAGCCATTGGCCGAGATGGGCCGGCGGATCGTCGCGACCGTCGTCGAGATCTTCGCCGGCCTGCCGCAGGGCCACGCGCTGTTCGAGCGCTACTCCTTCGGCGCCAATTTCGAGTTCGAGCGCCTGAACGAGCTGGCGGAACTGCTGGCCAAGCACGACATGCGCAATCCGCTCGACCAGGAGACGGAACGCGACCTCGTCGCGCTGGCGCTCGGCTATATCGAGCCCAAGCACCGGCTGAACCTGATCGATGCCCGCCTGGAGCGGCGCATCCTCCGGGCGCGGGAGAGCTTCCGCAAGCATCTGCCGGCCGATGCGGTCGAGGATGTCGATTTCTACGATCCCGACACCGTGATGGTCGGCGCCAGCGTGCGCGACAACCTGATGTTCGGGCGTATCGGCTATGGCGTACCCGATGCCGCGCGCAAGGTGGGCGAGATCGCGCTGCAGGCGCTTGCTCGCTCCGGGCTGGGCGAGGCGCTCTACCGGCTGGGCCTCGATACCGAGAGCGGCATTCGCGGGCGCTTCCTGCCGGCGCGGCTGCGCCAGGCCGTGCCGCTTGTGCAGGCGCTGATCAAAGCGCCGCAGATCGCGGTGCTCGACATCTCGGCCCTGCTCGCGATTTCGGACTGTCCCGAGGAGATCGTCGCCCGCCTGCACAGCTATTGCGCGGGCATGACGCTGTTTCTTCTGGTCGGAGATGCTAATCTTGCGAGAGAGGTCCCGCTGCGGGTGGTGTTCCACGGAGCGACGGGGACGGTCGAAGCGCAGGACGCGCCCGACGCGGCCAATGATCGGGCGTCGCGCTTCGAGAATGCCGGGCGAATGGAGGCACGGTCATGAGTCTGGAAACCGATCTCGGCTGCCTGCGCGGCATGCCGCTGTTTCAGGGCATGCCGGCGTCGCGGCTCAAGCTCGTCGCGCTGATGGGGGAGCGACTGCAATTCGAGCCGGGCGACATCCTGATCAGCCCGCAGGAGAAGCTCGCGGGCGTCTACGTCATCATGGAAGGCGAGGTCGAAATCCTGCAGCCACGCGAGAACGGCGAGGAACGGGCCTTCGTCAAGGACACCGGCAGCATCACCGGCGACGTTGCGCTGCTCAGCGGCAAGCCGTTCAGCGTGACCATCCGGGCCAAGTCGCAGGTGTTGGCGTTGCGGATACCGAAGGACCTGTTCTTCGAACTGCTGCATACCGTGCCGGAGTTCAGCCTCGCGGTCTGCCGTGACCTGGCCGACCGGTTCCATCGGCTGGCCTCCGTGCTGCTGCACGAGCACGAAACCGTCTGACGAGGTCGATCAGCGCATGAACCGGCCGCAAGCTGCAGGCACGAATCGTACCGGAATGCCCCGCGGCGGCATGAGCGCGGGCATGGACCAGGTCTCGTCCTGGAGCCGGGATATCCGGCTCGTCTCCGGGCTGATCCTGCTCGCCTTCGCGACGACGCATTTCCTGAACCATGCCGTCGGCATCCTCGGCGTCGATGCCATGGAGAAGGTGCAGGACTGGCGCTACGGCCTCTGGCATTCCCGGGTCGGAACGGTCGCGCTCTACGGCGCACTGATCGTCCACCCGGTCTTCGCGCTGCTGCGCGTGGTGCAGCGACGCACCTTCAAGATGCCGCTGCGCGAAATGCTGCAGATCGCGCTCGGCCTCGCGATCCCGCTGCTGCTGATCGACCACATCATCAGCACGCGGATCATGGGCATCTATTTCGGCGTCGACGAGAGCTATCGCTCGGTGCTGCGGCGGCTCTGGCCGGGACTGGCGCTGACGCAGTCGCTGCTGCTGCTGCTGGTCTGGACGCATGGCATCATCGGCATCCACTTCATGCTGCGCGCCCGCGACAGCTATCGCCATTGGCGCGATCCCTTCCTGCTGGCGGCGATCCTGATCCCGCTTCTGGCGATTATCGGCTTCGCCGTGGGGGCGCGGGAGGCCGAGCGGCTGGCGATGCCGGCCGAACTGGTCAGCGATGCTCAGGCCGCGATGTTCGCCCGCGACGTGATGTGGGGGAAGGGCGGGTTCTACGGGCTCGTCGCCTGCTTCCTGCTCTTCATCGGCATCCGCGAGATCAGGGTTCGCACGACGCGCCAGATCACGGTGCGCTTCGTCGGCCATGGCACGCGCCGGCTGGCCCCGGGGCCGACCGTGCTGGAGATGTTCCGGCGCTTCGGCATTCCCCATGCGGCGCTCTGCGGCGGGAGGGCGCGCTGCGCCACCTGCCGCGTGCTGGTGATGGACGGCAACGACAAGCTGCCGAGGCCCGGCATGAACGAAGCCAAGCTGCTGCGCCGGATCTCGGCGCCCGAGGGCGTCCGGCTCGCCTGCCAGATCCGGCCGCGCGACGATCTGCAGGTGCAGCTCCTTCTGGCCTCGCGGCTGAATGCCGGTGCGGGCCGCGCCCTCGAACTCGACGATGCCGCCGGCAAGCGCGGCCTGACCGTGGTGGTGGCCGATCTCAGGGCGTTCTCCGCTCTTTCCGAACGGCAATTGCCGCGCGAATTGATCGGTCTGCTCAATCGGTTCTTCGACGAGATGGGGCAGGCGATCACCGCGCATGAAGGGCGGATCGACGCCTTCTATGGCGACGGCTTCATGGCTGTATTCGGCTTGGAAGGCCCGCCCGCGCGTGGGGCGCAGGCCGCGATCGCGGCTGCCGGCGACATCGTTCGGGCGGTCGATGCGATCAACCGCGAATATGGCGCGGCGCTGCCTTTGCCGTTGCGGATCGGCATCGGTATCCATACGGGCGATGCCGTCACCGGCGCGGTCGAGAACGACAATCTCGGCCGGCGCGAGATCACGGTCGGCGAGAGCGTCATGGTCGCGAGCCAGCTCGAATCGGCGACCCGGCGCGTGCTGGCCGATGTCGTCGTCTCCGAGGACACGATCAGGGCGAGCGGGCGCAGCTATGCCGGCACGACGGCGCTGAAGATCGCGATCAAGGGGCGGGAGAAGCCGCTTACCGCCTATGGCTTCGCCAGCGCGCCGGAAATCGCCCGCCGCAAGCGCGAGGACGTGGCCGTGCCGGTGCCCGTGGTGGCCGGGAGCGAGGCGACGACACCGGCGGAGGTGGTGCGGGAGCAGGACGAGACAGGCGAAAAAGGCTGATCCTTGCGCGGGCCGCTGGTTTTTTCCGGGCGCGCATGCCTATGGTCCGCCGGCTTTTCCTCGTGACGACTGAGACATGACGCCCGAACCGCCCCAAGAGGCCTTTCACGACCTGCTGCGCGGCATGGCGGCGCTCTCGGGCCATCGCATCGTCGCCGATATCGCGCGGCTTTACGGCAAGGGCGCGCCGCCCGACCTCTCGATCGCCTGCAATCACAAGCAGATCGCCTCGAAGCAATGGCTGGTCGAGGCGCTGGTGGAGACCTATCCGAAGCCCGAGGGGCCTGTCTGGGTGCTCGGTGCCTGGTATGGCGTGCTCGGCGCCCTGCTGCTCGACGATGAAAGGCTCGCGATTCCCGAAATCGTCAGCCTCGATATCGACCCGACCTGCGCGCCGGTCGCGGACACCCTGAACCATCGCCATGTCGCGGCGGGGCGGTTCCGGGCGGTGACGGCGGATATGACGGCGGTGGATTTCGCGGCGCAGTCGCCGGCGCCGGGGCTCGTCATCAACACGAGCTGCGAGCATCTCGACGATGTGCCGGGCTGGATCGCGACCCTGCCGAAGCGGGTGCCGCTGGTGCTGCAGTCCAACGACTATTTTCGCGAGCCGGACCACCGGAGCTGCGTGCCCTCGCTCGATGCCTTCCGCGAGCAGGCGGGGCTGTCGGAGGTCTGGTTTGCAGGCGCCCGGCCGGCGAAGAACTACACGCGCTTCATGCTGATCGGGCGGCGATGACGGAGCCTACGCGGCCGCGCATCGCGGTGGCGATGAAAGGTTATCCGCGCCTGTCGGAGACCTTCATCGCGCAGGAATTGCTGGGCCTGCAGCAGCGCGGCCTGCCCTTCGAGATCTGGTCGCTGCGCCATCCCACCGATGCGGCCAAGCATCTGATGCACCAGCAGATCACGGCACCTGTGCGCTATCTGCCGGAATATCTGCATGACGAGCCGGCACGCGTGGCGCGTGGATTGCTGGCGGCCTTGTTGCGGCCGGGCCTGCTGCGGCTCCTGCCGGTCTTCCTGCGCGATCTCGCCCGCGACCGGACGCGCAATCGCTGGCGCCGCTTCGGGCAAGCCTGCGTGATGGCGCATGAATTGCCCCGGGATATCACGCACTTGCATGTGCATTACCTGCACACGCCGGCTTCGGTGATCCGCTATGCCGCCCTGCTTGGTGGCCTGACATGGTCGTTCTCGGCCCATGCCAAGGACATCTGGACCACCGAGGACTGGGAGAAGCGCGAGAAGATCGCTTCGGCCGCGTGGGGCGTCACCTGCACGCGCGACGGGCATCGCGAACTCGAACGCCTCTCCGACCGGCCCGACAAGGTCGCGCTGCTCTATCACGGGCTCGATCTCGCGCGTTTTCCGGCGCCGGGACCGCGATCAGCGCGGGACGGCTCCAACGCGAACGATCCCGTGCGCTTCGTCACCATCGGGCGGGCCGTGGCGAAGAAGGGCTTCGACGACCTGCTGGAGGCGTTGGGGAGGCTGCCCAGCACGCTGAACTGGCGCCTCACCCATATCGGCGGCGGCGAGAAGCTGAAGGCTCTGCAGGCGCAGGCCCAGGCGCTCGGGCTCGACGACAGGATCATCTGGGCCGGGCCGAAGGCGCAGGACGAGGTCATCGCCGCGCTGCGGGCGGCCGATCTCTTCGTGCTGCCCTCGAAGGAGGCCGGGGACGGCGACCGCGACGGCCTGCCCAATGTGGTGATGGAAGCGGCGAGCCAAGGCTTGCCGATCGTCGCGACCGATTTCGCGGGGATACCGGAATTCGTACGTGACGGCGTCGAGGGCCAGTTGGTGCCGCCGGGCGATGTCGCCGCTCTGGCCGCCGCGCTGGGTGAACTTGCCGGGGCGCCCGAAAAGCGCGCGATGTTGGGTAAGGCAGCTTATGCGCGCCTGACGGAATCTTTCTCCGCGCAGGCCGGGCTCGACCGGGTCGCGGCGATGCTGAAGCGCTCGGCCGGAGGGGGGGCATGAGCGCCTCCGTCCTGATTGCGGTGACGCATCTGCTCGGCAGCGGCCATCTGGTGCGGGCGGCCAATCTGGCGCGAGCACTGGCACAAGGCGGCTTCTCCGTGACGCTGGCCGGCGGCGGCATGCCGTTACGCGCGATGGAGGGCGAGCCCTTCGCCTTCGTGCAGTTGCCGCCGATCAGAACCGAGGGCACCGATTTCCGCACGCTGTTGGATGAAGCTGGCCAGCCGATTGAACCAGAGCGCAAGACCGCTCGCATCGCGATGCTCGAAGAACTGGCTGCGCGATTGCGGCCCGATGTCGTGATCGTCGAGCATTTCCCCTTCGGACGGCGGCAACTGGCGGAGGAGTTCCTCGCCCTGATCGCAGCCGTGAAGGCGGCGCGGTCCGAGGCGCTGGTGCTTTCCTCGGTGCGCGACGTGCTGGTGACGCCGCGGCCTGACCGGATCGCGGAGGCCGAGGAGCGGATCACCGGGCTGTTCGACGCGGTCCTGGTCCATGGCGATGCGAATTTCCTGCCGCTCGACCGGTCATGGCCGGTGGGCGAGGGGCTGGCGGGGAAGCTGCGCTATACCGGTTACATCGCCGACGACCGGCCCGTTGGAGACGCGCAGGAGAATGGCGAGATCATCGTTTCCGGCGGCGGTTCGGCCGCCGCCCTGCCGCTTTTCGCCAATGCCGTCGCAGCGGCGCGGCTCGACCGCTCCGGGCGCCGCTGGCGGCTTCTCGCGGGGCGCGGCATCGCGGAGGTCGATCTCGCGCTGCTGGCGGCCGAAGCTGTCGACAGGGTCGTGATCGAGCGGGCGCGGCCGGATTTTCCCGCATTGCTTGCCGGTTGCGCCGTTTCGATCAGCCAGGCCGGCTACAATACGGTGCTCGACCTTGTCGCGGCTGGCCGGCCGGCGATCGTCGTGCCCTTCGACGCCGGCAACGAGACCGAGCAGACGGTCCGGGCCGAGGCGATGGAGCGGGCGGGGCTGGCGCGCTGCTTCCGCCTGTCTGGAGATTTCGTCGCGGACGCGGTGGCACTCGCGGATGCCGTTGGGGGAGCCATCGGCTCCCGGCCGCCGGCCTTGCCCATCGACCGAGACGGCACCGTCCGCTCGGTTGCTATCGTGACCGAGCTTCTCGCCGTGGCCGCTGCCCGCGCAGGACACTGAGCCGGCATGCCCTTTGCGTGGGCCGGGGTGCAGCTTTGCGAATTGCCGCTTCCGGTCTTTCGCTCTAATGAGGGACGATCCGCCTCCCTCCTCGGTCGGCTCTGGGTTACCCGGCGAATTCCGGTCATGGCCCCTTGCCTGGAGACAAGATGATGACGACGACGACTGCGCCCGGCCTGCCCGACATCAAGCTGTCGGTGCGCCAGACTTTCGGGATCGATTCCGATCTCGAGGTGCCGGCCTATTCCGCAGCCGATCCGCATGTGCCGGACCTCGACCCGGATTACCGATTCGACCGCGACACCACGATCGCGATCCTCGCCGGCTTCGCTCATAACCGCCGCGTCATGATCTCGGGCTATCACGGCACCGGCAAGTCGACCCATATCGAGCAGGTCGCGGCCCGCCTCAACTGGCCCTGCGTCCGCGTCAACCTCGACAGCCATGTCTCGCGCCTCGACCTCGTCGGCAAGGATGCGATCGTGCTGAAGGAAGGCAAGCAGATCACCGAGTTCCAGGACGGCATCCTGCCCTGGGCGCTGCAGAACAACATCGCGCTCGTCTTCGACGAATACGATGCCGGCCGCCCGGACGTGATGTTCGTGATCCAGCGCGTGCTGGAGCAGTCCGGCAAGCTGACGCTGCTCGACCAGAAGCGCGTCATCCGCCCGCATGCGGCCTTCCGCCTGTTCGCCACCGCCAACACGGTCGGTCTCGGCGACACCTCCGGCCTCTATCACGGCACCCAGCAGATCAACCAGGGCCAGATGGACCGCTGGTCGATCGTCACCACGCTGAACTACCTGCCGCATGATAACGAGGTCGCGATCGTCCTCGCGAAGTCGAAGCATTTCCAGAGCACGCCGGAAGGCCGGGACGTCATCAACAAGATGGTCCGCGTCGCCGATCTCACCCGCAACGCCTTCATGAACGGCGATCTCTCGACCGTGATGAGCCCGCGTACGGTCATTACCTGGGCCGAGAACGCGGCGATCTTCGGCGATATCGGCTTCGCCTTCCGCGTCACCTTCCTGAACAAGTGCGACGAGATGGAGCGCACGCTGGTGGCGGAGTTCTTCCAGCGCTCCTTCGGCAAGGAACTGCCGGAAAGCGCCGCGAACGTGGTGCTCAGCTAACGGGAGGACACGAGCCATGGCGCAGTATCAGGGAAGCTGTCACTGCGGGCGGGTCGCCTACGAGGTCGAAGCCGATCTCGCGCAGACGATCACCTGCAACTGCTCCTACTGCCAGCGCCGCGGCTCGATCCTCACGTTTTCGCCCGCCAGCGCCTTCACCCTGACCAAGGGCGAGGACGCGCTGACCGAGTACCGATTCCACACGCAGAAGATCCAGCATCTCTTCTGCGAGACCTGCGGCATCGAGTCCTTCGCGCGCGGCGCGATGCCGGACGGAACGCCGACGGTCGCGATCAATGTGCGCTGCCTTGCCGGGGTGGAGCCAACCGAGCTCCAGTCGATCCAGTACGACGGCCGGTCGCGGTAACAGTCACGGAACCCAGAGGACGGCCTCAGTCTTGTCCATCTCGAACCGCAAGCCAGGAACGCCGAAAGAGGCTCCGGCCGAGCCGCTGAAGCGGGCGATCTCCGGCGCCATGAAGGCGATCGCGCGCAAGCCGGAGATGGAAATCGTCTTCGCTGCCGACAAGCCCTCGCTGGTCGGCGAGCGGGCGCGCCTGCCCGAGCCGCCGCGCAAGCTCAGCCCCGGCGACGTGGCGATCCTGCGCGGCCATGCCGATTCGATGGCGCTGCGCCTCGCCTGCCATGATGCCGCGATCCACCGCCGCGCTGCGCCGGAAGGCGATGCCGCCCGGGCCGTGTTCGACGCCGTCGAGCAGGCGCGCGTCGAATCGATCGGCGCGCGGCGGATGTCCGGCATGGCCGGCAACATCACCGCGATGCTGGAAGACCGCTATCATCGCGGCGGCCGCTACGAGGAAATCACCGACCGGGCTGACGCGCCGCTGGAAGATGCGCTGGCGCTGATGGTGCGCGAGCGATTGACCGGCCTGAAGCCGCCGAAGGCGGCCGAGAAGGTCGTCGAGCTCTGGCGCGAGCAGATCGAGGCCAAGGCCGGCGGCGATCTCGACCGGCTGACGAAGACGATCGAGGACCAGCGTGGCTTCGCCCGCACGGTGCGCGACATGCTGGCCGCGCTCGACATGGCCGAGCAGACGGCACAGGGCGACGAGCAGGACGAGGACGAGGACAACCAGGACCAGTCCTCCGAGGATCAGCAGCAGCAGGACGGCGAATCCGAGCAGGAGAGCGGCGCCGACCGCTCCGAGGTCGAGGTCAGCGAGGACGCGACCGAGGAACTGCAGGAGGGCGCCTCCGAGGCGACCGACGCGCCGGCCGGCGATTGGGAGGAGGAGGACGAGAACTCCGAATCCGAGGAGGCCGGCGAGGCCCCGCGTCCGCGCGAGAGCCGCGGCAACGAGCGGCCGCAGACCGACTACAAGGCCTATACCCAGAAGTTCGACGAGGTCGTCACGGCCGAGGAGCTCTGCGACGCCGAGGAATTGACGCGCCTGCGCGCCTATCTCGACAAGCAGCTCGCCCATCTGCAGGGTGTGGTCGCGCGCCTCGCCAACCGCTTGCAGCGGCGCCTGATGGCGCAGCAGAACCGGACCTGGGAATTCGACCTGGAGGAGGGCGCGCTCGACCCGGCCCGCCTGCCGCGCATCATCCTCGACCCGTTCCAGCCGCTCTCCTTCCGGCAGGAATCGGACACGAATTTCCGCGACACGGTCGTCACCCTGCTGATCGACAATTCCGGCTCGATGCGCGGCCGGCCGATCACGGTCGCGGCGACCTGCGCCGACATCCTGGCCCGGACGCTGGAGCGCTGCGGCGTGAAGGTCGAGTTGCTCGGCTTCACCACGCGCGCCTGGAAGGGCGGGTTGTCGCGCGAGGCCTGGCTGCAATCGGGCAAGTCGGCCAATCCCGGCCGCCTGAACGATCTCCGCCACATCATCTACAAGGCGGCGGACGCGCCCTGGCGGCGCGCGCGCAAGAATCTCGGGCTGATGATGCGCGAGGGGCTGCTCAAGGAGAATATCGACGGCGAGGCCCTCGATTGGGCGCATAAGCGCATTCTCGGCCGACCCGAGCAGCGCAAGATCCTGATGGTGATCTCGGACGGCGCGCCGGTCGACGATTCCACCCTCTCGGTCAATGCCGGCAATTATCTGGAGCGGCATCTGCGCCATGTCATCGCCGAGATCGAGACGCGCTCGCCGGTCGAACTCATCGCTATCGGCATCGGCCATGATGTGACGCGCTATTATCGTCGCGCGGTCACCATCGTCGATGCCGAGGAGCTCGGCGGGGTGATGACCGAGAAGCTCGCCGAGCTGTTCGAAGAGGACGGTCCGGGCGGTTCCGGCGCCAAGCGCCGCGGCCATTGATGCGTCTCACGCGCCGCGCCGCGCTGGCAGGGCTCGGCGCGCTGGCGCTGCCCAGCGCCGCGCAGGCGGTCGAGCAGACCCGCTTCCCCATTGGGGTCTCGGCCCGGCCGATCACGGCCTTCGAGCCGCGCCGGCCGGAGCAGCGCCGTTTCGATGCGCTGCAATTCCGCAGCGGGCTCGTGCTCTCGTCCGGCCATCCGCGCTTTGGCGGGTTGTCAGGTCTCGCGCGCCTCAATGGCGGACGCGATCTCGTCGCGGTGACGGATCGTGGCTACTGGCTGACCGCGAAGGTCGGCTCCAGAAACGGCAAGCTGACCGGGCTTGAAGATGTCGAGATGGCGGCGATTCTCGGCGGCTCCGGCCGGCCGCTCTCGCGCTCGGGGCTCTACGACACCGAGAGCCTCTGCATCCATGACGGCACGGCTTATGTCGGCATCGAGCGCAAGCACGAGATCGCGCGTTTCGACTGGGCGCGCGATGGCGTCGAGGCGCGGGCCCGGCCCGTGCCTGTGCCGCCCGAGCTGAAGCGCCTGCCGCGCAATCGCGGGCTGGAGGCGCTCGGCGTCATGCCCGTGGGGCCTCTGAAGGGGGCGCTGGTCGCGATCGCGGAACGTTCGGGCAAGGAGGACGAGCCGACGCTCGGCGCGCTTGTCGGCGGCCCGCAGCCCGGCCTGTTCAGGCTCGCCCGGCATGACGGCTACGACATCACCGATCTCGCCTTCCTGCCATCCGGCGACATGCTGGTGCTGGAGCGCTGGTACCAGCCGCTGCGCGGCGTCGGCATGCGGATCAGGCGAATCGCCGGGCGCGACATCCGGCCGGGTGCGTTGGTGGACGGTCAGCGCCTGATCGAGGCCGATCTCGGCTTCGAGATCGATAACATGGAGGGGTTGTCGGTCCATCTGGAGGAGGGGCGCACGGTGCTGACCCTGGTCTCGGACGACAATTTCTCGTTCCTGCAGCGCACGCTGCTGCTGGAGTTCGAGCTGCTGTGAGGCCTTCCCTTCTCCCCCTGCGGGAGAAGGTGGCCCGGAGGGCCGAATGAGGGGGCGCACAGGTCTTGAAAGCTTCGGAGAACGCCATGAAACGCTTGCGAGCAGTGTCGCGAGACCCCTCACCCTAACCCTCTCCCGCAAGGGGCGAGGGGATGGCGCGCGTGGCGGCCGGTCATCTTCGTCTGATGCGCCCAAACAAAAAAAGCGGCCTTGCGGCCGCTTCCTTCAAACCCGAGGGTTAAAGCCCACTCAGTTGGCGGCGAGCTTCTTCTCGAGGTCGCGCTTCAGCGTGGCAGCGCCCGTCGAGAGGTCGCCGGCCGCAGCCTTGAGCAGGAAGGCGTCGAGGCCGCCGCGATGCTCGACCGAACGCAGGGCGTTGGCCGAAACGCGCAGGCGCACCGAACGGCCGAGGGCGTCCGACTGCAGCGTGACGTTCACGAGGTTCGGACGGAAGACCGTCTTCGTCTTGCGGTTCGAGTGGCTGACGAGGTGGCCGGTCTGGGTGGCTTTCCCGGTCAGTTCGCAACGGCGGGCCATGATATCGTTCCTTACATCCCCGGGGGCGCTCAAACAAAAAAACCGACACGTGACGTGCCGGCGAGCACCGGAAGTCAATTTGAAGTCGGGGGTTCCATAGCCAAGGGCGGAGCTTGCGTCAAGGAAAACTCCGGCAAGCCGTTCACATGGCCTTCAGCGTTAACGGGGTGTAAAGATCGGGGTCCGATGCTTCAACCGGCCGTCGCTTCGCCGCGCGGGGAAGCCGGTCACGATTCGGGCCGATTCAAAGTGCATTCAGCGCAGGATCGCGCCGTTCCGGAGACAATGGATGAAGTCCGCCGCCGCATCGTCCCTCGCAGGCTTCGTCCTCGCCGCCTGTCTGGGCACGGGAGCCGGCGCGGCCTCGCTCGACGCGCGCTATGACGTGTCTCTGCTGGGAATCACCCTGGGCACGGCGAGCCTCAGCGGCGGAATCGACAATTCCGGCTACAAGCTCGACATGTCAGCGAAGCTGACGGGAATCGCCGGTGGCGTCACCGGCGGGCGCGGCTCCGGCGCGGCCACGGGCACGCTCGTCGGCGGCCGGCTCGCGCCGAAGACCTTCGCGGTGAGCTCCGCCAATTCGAGCGAGAGCCGGACCGTCAGGATGGCGTTGGCCGAGGGCGGCGTCGCCGGCATCGATATCGAGCCGCCGATCGACGAGAAGCCCGATCGCGTGCCGCTCAACGACAGCCACAAACGCAATATCGTCGATCCGCTCAGCGCCTTCCTGATGCCGGTCAACGGCAAGGGCAAGGACGGCGCCTGCAACCGCACGCTGCCGATCTTCGACGGCGCGGCGCGCTACGACATCAAGCTGTCGAGCGCCGGCACGCGCAACGTCACGCTCGAAGGCTATAGCGGCCCGGTCTCGATCTGCCAGGCGCGCTTCGTGCCGATCGCCGGCCACAGGGCGCTCAGGCCCAGCACCAAGTTCATGGCGGAGAATCGCGACATCACGACCTGGCTCGCGCCGATCGCCGGTACGGACGTGATGGTGCCGGTGCGGATCTCCGTGAAGACGATGATCGGTACCGCCGTGATCGAGGCCTCGAGCTTCAAGGTCGATCCCGGCGTGACCGCCAGCGCGCGGAACTGAGCCGCGTAACCGTCATTGCGAGCGTAGCGAAGCAATCCAGGGAGACGTAGCGCTCTGCCGCCGCTGGATTGCTTCGTCGCTTTGCGCCTCGCAATGACGATGGGGTTGTGCGGTCGCTTCAGGGCGCGCGCTTGACGCCCTGGTCGTCCTCGAAGACCGGCCTGAAGAACGAGCGCTCATAGCTGATGATGAAGCGCTCCTTCTCGTTCATCGCGAAGGCTGCCTGGCATTCGGGATCATTGAAGGACCGCTTGCGGTAATCCTCATAAGCGGCCAGCGACGGAAAGCTGAACATCGCGAGCGCGACGTTCGACACGCCCTCTGAGGGCATGAAATAGCCGTGATGCTTGCCGCCGAATTTCTCGACCAACCGGATCCAGAGCTTGCCATAGGCCTCGAAGGCATCGAGCTTATGGGGGTCGATGACGTAGCGCAGGTAGCAGGTGACCATGGTCAGGCAGCCTTCGCGGTGCTGAGGAAGGTCTTCATCCGCTCCAGCGCCTTCTCGATGTTCTCCAGCGAGTTGGCATAGGAGAGGCGGATATAGCCCTCGCCATGGACGCCGAAATCAGGTCCGCCGATGGTGGCGACGCCGGTTTCCTCCAGCAGGGCCGAGGCCAGCTTCTTCGCCTTCCAGCCGGTTTGCGAGACGTTGGGGAAGGCGTAGAAGGCGCCCCTGGGCTCGATGCAGGAGACGCCGGGCAGGCCGTTCAGGCCCTTGACCACCGCCTTCCGGCGCCGGTCGAATTCCGCCAGCATCATATGGACCGCGTCCTGCGGGCCGGTCAGCGCCGCCAGGCCTGCCCATTGCGCGGGAGCGTTGACGCAGGAATGCGAGTTCACCGCGAGCTTGCGGGCATTGTCGAGCAAGGGCTTCGGCCAGATCGAATAGCCGAGGCGCCAGCCGGTCATGGCATAGGTCTTGGACCAGCCGTTGAGCAGGATCAGCCGGTCGCGGATCTCGGGATAGCTGAGCAGGCAGACATGTTTCTCGCCGTCATAGACCATCTGGTCGTAGATCTCGTCCGACATCACGGCGACGTCCGGGAACTTCGCGAGACCCACGACGAGCTTGTCGATCTCGGCCTTGGGCGTGACGCCGCCAGTCGGATTGGCCGGCGAGTTGATGATCAGCAGCCGGGTCTTCGGCGTGATCAGCGCCAGCGTCTCCTCGGCGGAGAAGGCGAAGCCGTTCTCCTCGCGGATCGGCACCGGGATCGGCGTCGCGCCGGTATATTCGATCATCGAGCGATAGATCGGGAAGCCGGGGTCCGGATAGAGGATCTCGGCGCCGGGCTCGCCGAACATCAGGATCGCCATGAACATGGTGACCTTGCCGCCGGGCACGATCATCACGCTCTCGGGCGAAACCTCGACCGCGAAGCGCTTGTGCAGGTCGGCGGCGACCGCCTCGCGCAGCGGCAGGATGCCATTGGCCGGGGTGTAGCCGTGGTGGCCGTCGCGCAAAGCCTTCACCGCGGCCTCGACGATATGATCGGGTGTCGAGAAATCCGGCTGGCCGATGCCGAGATTGATGATGTCCTTGCCCTGGCGCTGCAATTCGGTGGCGCGGGCCAGCACGGCGAAGGCGTTCTCCTCGCCGATGCGGGAGAAGGAGGGGACGACGTGAAGGGTCATGGCGCGTTTCCTCAGGCTCTGGCGTGGCGGCCGGCTCACCTTGTCTTGGCGCCAAACCGGCGCGGCTGGCAAGCGCGGGCGGCGCATTGCGGGATTGTTGCGTGCTGCATACAGCATGATTAAATAGTATGACTATCAGCCAGATTGGGCCTTGCCGAGCCGCGGGCGATCGGCATGATGGCTAGTCTCAAATCGTTTGAATGTGAGATCGGCAAGCGGCCGCCAGCGCCGCGCCGAACGAGAGGAAACGAGGATGGCCAAGGCACCCGGCAAGAAGCCCGTTCGGCGCATCAAGCCCGAGCAGCTGCGCTCGAAGGCGTGGTTCGACAATCCCGACAATGCCGACATGACCGCGCTCTATATCGAGCGCACCATGAATTTCGGCCTGTCGCGCGAGGAGCTGCAGTCGGGCCGGCCGATCATCGGCATCGCCCAGACCGGCTCCGACATCGCGCCCTGCAACCGGCATCATATCGAGCTGGCCTCGCGCGTCCGCGACGGCATCCGCGAGATGGGCGGCGTGCCCTTCGAATTCCCGATCCATCCGATCCAGGAAACCTGCAAGCGGCCGACCGCGGCGCTCGACCGCAACCTGCAATATCTCTCGTTGGTCGAGATCCTCTACGGCTACCCGCTCGACGGCGTCGTGCTGACGACCGGCTGCGACAAGACCACGCCGGCCCAGATCATGGCGGCCGCGACGGTCGACATCCCGGCGATCGCGCTGCCGGGCGGGCCGATGCTGAACGGCTCCTTCCGCGGCGAGCGCACGGGCTCGGGCACGATCGTCTGGAAGGCGCGCCAGATGATGGCGGCCGGCGAGATCGACTATAAGGGCTTCGTCGACCTCGTCGCTTCGTCTGCTCCCTCAGCTGGCCACTGCAACACGATGGGCACGGCCTCGACGATGAACTCGCTGGCCGAGGCCATGGGCATGACGCTGCCCGGCGCCGCCGCGATCCCCGCGCCGTACCGCGACCGCTACGAGATGGCCTATCTCACCGGCAAGCGCATCGTCGAGATGGTCTGGGAGAACCTGATCCCATCGAAGATCCTGACCCGTGAGGCGTTCGAGAACACCATCGTCATCAACTCGGCGATCGGCGGCTCGACCAATGCGCCCGTCCATGTCAACGCCATTGCCAAGCATATCGGCGTCAAGCTCGACAACGAGGACTGGACCAAGGTCGGCTACGATATCCCGCTGCTGGTGAACCTGCAGCCGGCCGGTGAGTATCTTGGCGAGGACTACTATCGCGCCGGCGGCCTGCCTGCCGTGATCGCGGAGCTGATCGAGAAGGGCAAGCTCAAGCCCGCGATCACCGCCAATGGCAAGACTCTGGAAGAGAACTGCAAGGGCGCCTTCTCGATCGCCCGCGAGGTGATCAAGAGCTACGACCAGCCGATGAAGGCCCAGTCGGGCTTCCTCAACCTCTCCGGCAACCTGTTCGATTCCGCGATCATGAAGACCAGCGTGATCACGCCGGAATTCCGCAAGCGCTATCTGGAGAACCCGAAGGACCCGATGGCCTTCGAGGGCCGCGCCATCGTCTTCGACGGGCCAGAGGATTACCACCACCGCATCGACGATCCGGCGCTGGCCATCGACGAGCACTGCATCCTGTTCATCCGCGGCGTCGGCCCGATCGGGTATCCGGGCGCAGCCGAGGTGGTGAACATGCGGCCGCCGGATTACCTGATCAAGAAGGGCATCACGGCGCTCGCCTGCGTCGGCGACGGCCGCCAGTCCGGCACGTCCGGCTCGCCCTCGATCCTCAACGCCTCGCCGGAAGCGGCGACCGGCGGCGGGCTCGCCATGCTCAAGATGGGCGACAAGGTCCGCATCGACCTGAAGAAGCGCACCGCCAACATCCTGATCTCGGATGAGGAACTGGCCGAGCGCAAGGCGGCGTTCAAGGCTTCGGGCGGCTACAAGTATCCGAAGAGCCAGACGCCCTGGCAGGAGATCCAGCGCAAGATCGTCGACGAGCTCTCCGAGGGCATGGTCCTCAAGCCGGCGGTCAAGTATCAGAAGATCCACAAGAAGTTCGGCATTCCGCGCGACAACCATTGACGTGAAGCGCGTTTGAAGGGTGTCTTCCCGTGCGCGCTGCGGCATGTGAATGCCGCGGCGCAGACACGGGACCGTCACCCGGAAAAAGGTGCCTTATCGAGCGCGTCGATGGGCGCCTTCTCGTCGGATGATCCCGCATCTGCGCAGCGGCACTTCGCGCCGCAGCGCGTGCGGGATGACACGCTTCATGGCGCTTCATCGGTGCGCTTCCGCCCCGCTCATCGCCCGCGCCGCTTCCCACGCCATTCCGTCCGCGCATCGGCGTTCGCTGTGCGACGCGCGCCCAACGGGGCTGACAAACGAGACGACCCTCGACACTATGGCAGTCGTTCGTTCCGCCTCCATTTGAAACGATTTAAACCATGGCACAGAGCCCCCAGGTCGAAGCCTTCCGCAAGCTCCACGAGGCCGGCTGCTTCGTGATGCCCAATCCCTGGGATTTTGGCTCGGCCCGCTGGCTGCGCGGGCAGGGCTTCAAGGCGCTGGCGACAACGAGCGCGGGCTATGCCTTCACGCAAGGGCGCGCCGACCAGGACGTGCCGCGCGACATGATGCTGAGCCACCTCGCAGAGATCGTGAAGGCGGTGCCGGACCTGCCGGTCAATGCCGATTTCGAGAACGGCTATGCCGATACGCCTGACGGCGTCGCCGCCAACGTCAAGCTCTGCGTCGCGACCGGCGTCGCCGGCCTCTCGATCGAGGATGCGACCGGGCGCCAGGACGAGCCGCTCTATCCGTTCGAGCTCGCGGTCGAGCGCATCAAGGCGGCGCGCAAGGCGATCGACGAGACCGGCTCCGGCGTGGTGCTGACGGCGCGGGCCGAGTGCTTCCTGACCGGTCATGCCGAGCCGCTGAAGGAATCGGTCCGGCGGATCGAGGCCTATGCGGCGGCCGGTGCCGACGTGCTCTATGCCCCCGGCCCGAAGACCCCGGCCGATATCGCGGCGATCGTCGCCGCGGCCGGCGGCAAGCCGGTCAACACGCTGATCTACGGCGATTTCGGACTGTCGGTTGCGGATATCGCGGCGACCGGCACACGGCGCATCTCGATCGGCGGCGCGCTGGCGCGGGCGGCCTGGGCCGCCTTCATCGAGGCGACGCGCCTGATCGCGGAGGAGGGCAGCTTCAAGGGCTTTGCCGGCAACGGCCCCTCGGCGCCGCTGAACCCGTTCTTCACCGCGGACCTGAAGGCGCGCTCGTGAGCCAGACCCTGCTCATCGCCCCGGCCTGGCTTGGGCATAGCGGCCTTTGGACGATCGACGCAAAGGGCCGGCGCAAGGCCATCGATGCCGATGATGCGGGCTTGTCCGACGATCTCGCGGACCGGCTGGAAGCCTGGATGGATGCGTTCGACGCGATCTATGAAGAGGATGACGAGGCGCGCTCGCGCTTTCCCGACGCCGTCGAGCAATTGGCCTGGGAAGCGGAGGGTGCGGCCATCGTCGAGGCGATCCGCGAAGAATTGGGCGCCAGCTGGACGGTTACTGCTGATCTCACTGGCTGGCAGGAGATGACGAAGCCATGATGCCGATGATCGCACCGCCCGCTCAGTCCACGGTACCGGCAGGCTGGAAGGCGCCGCCGTTCCCGCCGGCCAAGGTTCTGGAAGGCCAGTATTGCCGGCTGGAGCCGCTCGATGTCGCCAAGCATATCGACGACATCTGGGCCTGCGATGTCGCGCGCGACGATGTCTGGGCCTGGCTCCCGGCTGCGCCGCCGAAAAGCAAGGACGAATACCGCGCCCTGCTCGATTCGATGGTGGCCAAGGCCGGGATCGTGCCGCTCGCCGTGATCGACAAGGCCGACGGCAAGGCCAAGGGTCATCTCTGGATCATGGAGATCCGGCCCGAGCACGGCGTGTTCGAGGTCGGCTGGATCACCTATTCGCCGGCCCTGCAGCGGACACGCGCGGCGACCGAGGCGATCTATCTCGTCGGCGATTACGGCTTCTCGCTCGGCTATCGCCGCTACGAGTGGAAGTGCAACAACCGGAACGAGCCTTCCAAGCGCGCCGCCCTGCGCTTCGGCTTCCTGTACGAGGGCCTGTTCCGCCAGCACATGGTGGTGAAGGGCGCCAATCGCGACACCGCCTGGTTCTCGATCCTCGATGGCGAATGGCCGGTGCGGGCGCAGGCTTTCCGGCGCTGGCTGGCGCCGTCCAATTTCGATGCTCAAGGCCAGCAGAAGCTCTCGCTCGGCGCCTTCAACCAGACCGGCGGCCATGTCGGCGCGGTCGCGCTGCGCCGGGCCGGGCTTGCCGATATCCCGGCGATCCTCGCGCTCAAGAACGCCGCCTATACGCCGAACGAAAGCATCATCGGCGTGCCCTCGCTGCCCCGCATCGCCGATTACGCGCAGGTCGTCGCCGAGCATGAGGTCTGGCTCGCGGAAGGCGAGGGCGGTGAACTGGAAGCCGCGCTGGTGCTCGATATCGAGCCGGAGGATTTCACCGTCTGGAGCGTCGCTGTCGCGCCCGAGGCCGGCGGACGCAAGCTCGGGGCCGCGCTGATGGGTTTCGCCGACGAACGGGCGCAGGCGCTCGGCTATGCTTCGGTCCATCTCTACACCCACGCCAAGCTGACCCAGCGCATCGGCTGGTACGAGCGGCTGGGCTTCGCCATCACGCATCATGAGGACATGGCCGACCGGCGGCTGACCCATATGCGCAAAACCCTAGCAAAAGCCGGGCAATAAAAGGAAACGAGCATGGCAGGACGTTTGAAGGGCAAGGTCGCGGTCGTCACCGCCGCGGGGCAGGGGATCGGCCGGGCCATCGCCGAGGCTTTCGTCGCCGAGGGCGCCACCGTCTGGGCGACCGACAAGGACGTCGCCCTGCTGGAGGGCATTCCGAAGGCGAAGAAGCGCAAGCTCGACGTGCTCTCCAGCAAGGCGGTCAATGCCTTCGCCGAGAAGGTCGGGCCCGTCGACATCCTCGTCAACGCCGCCGGCTTCGTCCATCATGGCACCGTGCTCGACACCGACGACAAGGCCTGGGACTTCTCCTTCGACCTCAACGTCAAGTCGATGCACCGCACGATCCAGGCCTTCCTGCCGGGCATGCTGGCCAAGGGCTCGGGCTCGATCGTGAACATCGCCTCGGGCGCCGGCTCTGTGCGCGGCATCCCGAACCGCTACGCCTATGGCGCGACCAAGGCGGCGGTGATCGGCCTGACCAAGGCGGTTGCGGCCGACTACATCAAGAAGGGCGTGCGCGCGAACGCGATCTGCCCCGGCACGATCCAGTCGCCCTCGCTCGACCAGCGTATCAAGGACCTCGCCCAGGCGACGAAGACGACCGAGGCCGCCGCAAGGCAGGCCTTCATCGATCGGCAGCCGATGGGCCGGCTCGGCACGGCCGAGGAGATCGCCGCGCTCGCCGTCTACCTCGCGGCGGACGAGTCGAGCTACACCACCGGCCAGATCCATCTGGCGGATGGCGGCTTCGCCCTCTGAAGCCTGACTTCGGGGTGGAGGGCGCCCATCGCCCTCCATTCTCCCATGCGGTTGCCGGCAAGAGCGACCCGAGACGCGAACCTGACAGGGAGAGGTCATGCATGTCCTGATCACGGGTGCGGCCGGCATGGTCGGCCGCAGGCTGGCGGAGCGTCTGGCCCGCGAAGGCCAATGCGCCGGCCAGGCGGTCGACAGGCTGACGCTGACCGATGTCGTGCCCGCTTCGCTGCCGGCGGAACTTGCCGACCGGGCGACGATCCGCGTCGAGGATGCCGGCGACGCGGCGGTCGCGAAGCAGCTCGCTGCGCTGCGGCCGGACCTGATCTTCCATCTCGCCGCGATCATCTCCGGCGAGGCCGAGCGCGATTTCGACAAGGGCTACCGCGTCAATCTGGACGGCATGCTGAACCTTCTGGAGGCGGTCCGGCACGAGGGCGGTGCTGCCTATGTTCCGAAGCTCGTCTTCACCAGTTCGAGCGGCATCTTCGGCGCGCCGTTCCCGCCGTCGATCTCCGATGAATTCCACGTCACGCCGCTGACGAGCTACGGCACGCAGAGGCGATCGGCGAATTGCTGCTGGCCGATTATTCCCGGCGCGGCTTCGTCGATGGCGTCGGCATCCGCTTTCCTTCGATCGTGGTCAGGCCAGGCAAGCCCAATGCCTCGGCCGGCGGCTTCTTCTCCGGCATCATCCGCGAGCCGCTGCAGGGCGTGGAGGCGCTCTTGCCGGTCGGCGACGAGGTGATCTTCACTCATGCGAGCCCGCGCTCGGCCGTTGGCTTCCTGATCCATGCCGCCGGGCTCTCGCGCCAGCAGCTCGGCCCGCGCGTCAACCTGACCATGCCCGGCGTCTGCGTCACCGTCAGCGAGCAGATCGAAGCGCTTCGGCGCATTGCCGGCGACAGGGCGGTGAAGCTGATCCGGCGTGCGCCCGATCCGGCCTCCGCTGCGATCGTCGCGGGCTGGCCGACGCGCTTCGATGCCAAACGTGCGCTGGCGCTGGGCTTCACGGCCGAACGCGATTTCGACGAGATCATCCGCGTCCATATCGCAGACGACCTCGGCGGCCATTTCCCGAACTGATGAAACTCAAAGCAAACCTTCAGGACAGAACCGATGCATATTCTCGTTCTCGGCGGCGCCGGCATGGTCGGCCGCAAGTTCATCGAGCGGCTGGCGCGCGACGGCCAGCTCGGCGGGAAGCCAGTGACGCGCGTGACGGCGCAGGACGTTGTCGTGGCTTCGCCGCCGCCGGCCGCGCCCTTCGATTTCGAGGCGGTGGTCTCCGATCTCTCGATCCACGGCGAATCCGAGAAGCTGATCGCGACGCGGCCGGAAGTGATCATCCATCTTGCGGCGGTGGTCTCGGGCGAGGCCGAAGCTGATTTCGACAAGGGCTACCGGATCAATCTCGACGGCACGCGCTATCTCTTCGAGGCGATCCGCCATGCCGAGGGCTACACGCCGCGCGTGGTCTTCACCTCTTCGGTCGCGGTGTTCGGCGCGCCCTTCCACGACAAGATCGAGGACGAGTTCTTCACCACGCCGCTAACCAGCTACGGCACGCAGAAGGCGATCGGCGAGCTCCTGCTCTGCGACTATTCGCGGCGCGGCTTCTTCAATGGCGTCGGCATCCGCCTGCCGACGATCTGCGTGCGGCCGGGCAAGCCGAACAAGGCGGCCTCCGGCTTCTTCTCCAACATCATCCGCGAGCCGCTGAACGGCGAGGAGGCGGTGCTGCCGGTGTCCGACCAGGTCCGCCACTGGCATGCCTCGCCGCGCTCGGCGGTGGGCTTCCTCGTCCATGCCGCGACGATGGACACCGCCGCGATCGGCCCGCGCCGGGCGCTGACCATGCCGGGCTATTCCTGCACCGTCGCCGAGCAGATCGAGACCTTGCGCAAGGTCGCCGGCGAGAACGTGGTGAAGCGCATCCGTCGCGAGACCGATCCGGTGATCGACGGGATCGTCGCCGGCTGGCCGCGCAACTTCGATCCGCAGCGGGCGCTGGCGCTCGGCTTCAAGGCGGAGGCGAATTTCGAGGAGATTATCCGCGTGCATATCGAGGACGAATTGCACGGGACGTTCGTGAAGTAAGACGAAACTGCGGTTCCGTCATGGTCGGGCTTGTCCCGACCATCCACGCCTTCGTCGGTCATAGTCCGTGTTCAAGACGTGGATGCTCGCCACAAGGGCGAGCATGACGGCTGCAGGCTCTTACGCCGGGCAGGGCTCGGCCTGCTCCTGCTGGCGGCGCGATGGCATGCCCAGCGCCGGCTGGCCGCGCACGGGCTGCTCCTCCTGCTCCAGCTCGGGCGCATGGGCCCAGCCGCTGGCGCTCCAGCTCTTGAGCGCCGCCCAGGTCGAGCGGTCGAGCCGGAACTGCTCGCAGGGGAACAGCCCGCCGCGCGCCGGCAGCGACTTGAGGAAGGAGCCTTCGGCCCGGAAACCGGACTTCTCCAGCACCCGCCGCGAAGCCGGGTTGATGACGCGGGTATCCGCCTCGATCGCGGGCAGGTCGATCAGCGAGAACAGGCTGTCGATCAGGCCCTGCACCGCCTCGGTCGCGTAGCCCTTGCCCCAGTGCGGAGTGCCGAGCCAGTAGCCGATGAAGGGCACGCCCGAAGCCTGCTTGTGCGCGCCGATCATGCCGATCAGCTCGTTCGGCTTCGAACGCGGCGTGATCGCCAGCATGAGGTGCTCACCCAGCGCATTGCCCTTGCGGGCCCCGAAGATGAAGGGCTCGACCGCCTGGGACGGGTAGGGATGGGGAATCGATGCCGTCATCTCCGCCACCGCCTTTTCGCCGGCAAGGCGCAGGATCGCATTGGCATCGGCCATGCGGGGCCAACGCAGCCAGAGACGCCGGGTCTCGAGCCGGAAGACATCGTCGCGGGTCAGTTCGGGGAACATATCGTCTCTCCGTCGGCGCAAACGAAAAAAGGGAGCTGGGACTTTGGTCCCATCTCCCCTTCGCTGACCTTCGGGAGACCCTATTCGGGCCTTTTAACCCTTGATCCGTTCGGTTCGATGGAACCGGCGGATCGAGAGATTTCCCTATCCGCCTATTACTCTGCGGCCTCTTGGGCCGGGACTACGTTCACGAAAGCTCGGCCGAGTTTCGTCGTGAATCGGACTCGGCCATTTGCCGTCGCAAAGAGGGTATGGTCTTTGCCCATGCCGACATTGGCGCCGGCATGCCACTTGGTGCCGCGCTGACGGATAATGATGTTGCCGGGAATGACGGCCTGATCGCCGAACTTCTTGACGCCGAGGCGCCGGCCTTCGGAATCGCGACCGTTGCGGGATGAACCGCCTGCCTTTTTGTGAGCCATAACGCCCTACCTCAAAACTTGTCGTGTCTCTCTAACCCGAATCGGCGGCGAAAGCCACCCGCATCGGATACGAAATGCCGGAACACCATTCTGTCAGGAGTGACAGACCGGGACGTGAGCCTCGGCAATGGTGATCCGGCGTGGATATCGACGCCGGGAAACCCGGTCTCAGGCCTCGGACGCCTCGTCCTTGGCCTTCTTGGCAGGGGCCTTCTTGGCCGCGGCCTTCTTCGGTGCCTCGGCCTCGCCAGCCTCGGCCTTGGCGGCCTTCGGCGCAGCCTTCGCCTTGGCGGCGACCGGAGCAGCGGCGGCATCTGCCTTCTTCATCTCCGGCTTCTTGCCGCCGGTGAGGATGTCGGTGATGCGGATGACGGTCAGCTCGGCGCGGAAGCCGCGCTTGCGCTTGGAGTTCTGGCGGCGGCGCTTCTTGAAGGCGATGACCTTCTCGCCACGGGCCTGCTCGACGATCTCACCGACGACGGTGATCTCGGAAAGGGCCTTGGCATCGAGCGTGGTCTTCTCGCCTTCGGTGAGCATCAGCACCGAGTCGAAAGCGACGGTGTCGCCGGCGTTGCCCTCGATCTTGGCAGCGGTGATCTTGTCGTTGGCGGCGACGCGGAACTGCTTCCCGCCGGTCTTGATGACTGCGAACATTTTGTCCTCCATGTTCGGCCCCGTCCTGTCGCGGCTTCCGGATGGAGGCCCGTGGGACGGCTTTTTGGCAGTCGATTGCGTGGTCTGGCTTGCTCATCTGGCATGCGACGCAGCGCACATGCCAAAAGAGATCGGGCGCGGGTTTCCCCACGCCGGACGGTGCTCGATAGTCGCACGGCCGGATGAGGTCAAGCGAAAGCGGCTGTGAAGAGTGGATTTCTCATATCGGAGAGGCTTGCCCCCCGGGCGCTGCTTGTGTAGTAACCGCCTCGCTTCGACCGAAGGCGACCGCGGACAGGTGGCAGAGTGGTTGAATGCACCGCACTCGAAATGCGGCATACCTGCAAGGGTATCGGGGGTTCAAATCCCTCCCTGTCCGCCATCATTCTAGCTAAGGCGTTGGAGTTGCGCGATTATTTTATTGCGCCTTGTTGTTGACTCACAAAATCGCCTACAAAAGCCAAAGCGCTGAAAAATCGCCCGTTTGAGCGCCGAGCTGCGCTCTTTCTGTCGATTTTGCCCGTTCAGGCGCGATTTGCGCGAGCGGCAATCAGCCGGGGAGGGAGAGGGATAGAGGCGTGCCGCTCGCGCGGGGACGGGTAGCCTCGAAAAGCTGACGTCCCGTACGCGATCCCCCGAAAGCGTGGTCATTTCAATGTGTTGCCGGGTCTATTCAAGGCCAAGTCCATTGTGGGCCCCCGTCGAGAACGCTAGAATCTGAGCGGACGCACTCGAAACGAGCATTGCGGCTGCGGATTTCCGAATCGACGCGATGCTCGGGCGGGCGGGCGCGGGAGGCATTCAGATGCGTTGCAGTCGGTTGAGCGGGAACGGTCCTCGACGCGGCGCTATCGTCGGCGCGCGCCTGCTCGACCCTGCTGAGAACGCCTTCATCCTGCCGTGATGCGATATCTGATACGGATAGCCGACGATGCCCTTGAATCGCTGGCTCTGGCGGCGATTGAGGCGTATTGCCTCGGAGACGGGCAAGGCTCGGATTTCGAACCGGTCGAGACGTTTGGCTATCTGTGGGGTCACCGGAAACTCTGTCCCGATCTCACGACGATCTTCGTTGCGAAAGCCTCGGTCAGCATCTCGGCACGCCGAGGTGACAGCTATGTCGTTCCGCATCCGCGGGCCTTGCTGCTGAAGGACAACTTCGTCGCGCGGTGGTCGCCTCAATTTGCATTCCTGGGGGAGTTTCACTCGCACCCGTTTGACGATGTCGCCGCTGTCAGGCTGGCGCGTGGTTTCGAATCTTCGGAGCAGGATATCGATTCATTCGTCGGGGATTGCCCGCTTTGGGCGCGCAGCGACAACAATCCACTGATGCTCGTCGTCACGGTGTGTCGCCTCGCCCACGTGCGGGCTTCGTGGTGCTCGCAGCCGCGAGGCAATGTGTTCAGCTTCTCAGTGGGAGAGTTCCGATTCTGGCTGAACGCGACGGTCGGGTTCGTCAGCGAGAATGGCGACCGCTATTGCACTGAGAACCGCCGCTCGGCGGCTGCATTCGATCTGAACTCACGGTATTTCAATCCGCAGAGCGATCACATTTATGATTTCGCTCGATAACCGATTGCTGCTCGGCTCTGCGATCTGGTTAAATCCGCGTTGAGGCTCTAGCGTTCGAATATTGGCTACGAGATTTCGGTTCCGCTTTATGGGCCGAATACTGTGAGATTTTCCTCTGCGGGCATCAGTTCGCCCTCCGAGACAAAAAGTGTCCAGCTTTTCCTGGTCACGGCTATGCGCATTGGCGCTAGGGTAACGCCCCTATTCTGGCCGCTTCAATAATTCGGCCGCCTCGACGTCGAGGACGTGTGCAATGCGGTCAAGGACATCGATGCTCGCGGCATAGACACTCCGCTCTAGCGAGCTGATGTAGGTCCGATCGATGTTGGCCCTGTGAGCAAGTTCCTCCTGCGACAGGCCGCGTGCTCGCCGCAGCTGCCGAAGATTCAACGCAAGGACCTCGCGAATTTCCATTCGCAGGATGGTCGATGCCTTGTGGAGTATTTTGCCACGGAGTATTCTCTACAGAGACCGCGGTGACGGCCTTTGCAGAGGGCGGAGCATGCACGGAGACAAGCGCGAGGCTGATTATGAAAATGCGAACCGCGATAACGATCGGCGCCACACTAGTCTTGACGTGCGCGCACAGTGCAAAGGCGCAGACAACCTACAGGCAACTCGAAGAGTATGCTGGCGTGGTTCTCGCTTACGAGATCACCAAAGATACATGCGCTGGAATGAATTCCACTGTCATCAAAGACAGGGTATCGCAATTCGATTCCGAGTTGTCGACTTTGTACGGACAGCATTGGTTGCGCGCGAAATTCGAACAACGCGGACCGTTACAGCTCTTGTTGAAAGGCAATTGCAGTCTAGCAGCCGTGGGAATGTTGCCGCTCAGCATGCGATTGTCCGGCGATGCAGAGTTCCAACAAGCGTTTCAACGCATCGCAAACAAAGCCGGCCCTATGGGCCAATTTGCAGCAAAATCTAATGAGGAACTTCAGAATCTGCCCGGTCAGATGGCAAAGGCGATGGACCTGTATGCGTCAGGAACTCCCACTGACAGCACGATCAATGCACGGCCAAATGCTGCGCCCGTGAAGCCGCCAGCATCCCAAAATGAAAATACTCGACTGTCGAAGTACGTTGTCGAAACGGCTTTCGCTTGCCTACGGTTGGGTATCACTGCGAACAAGGATAGCACCACTCTATATCCTGCGTGCTTGAAACAAACAGCGCAGGAGGTTGAGCCGCTCAACGCGCAAATGACTTTTCGTCTGGGATTTCTAGTTTACCGCACTGCGCACGCTTGGGGAGTTGAAAAGGGCGCTCCAATAAAATTGCCATCTCCGTTCGAAGAAGAGAAACGCTGCTCGCGAGATGCAAACCCAGCAAAGTGCATGACGCAGGTCACGGCCCAGGCTTTTGTCGAATTTATCGAGATTCTCAGCCACATCGGTAGCCAAGAGGATCTGGATTCGTTCCGCAACGCTCTGGTCGAAAGCGGCGGCTGAAATTCATCACTTCAATATCGAAGCAGCGGAGCTCCGAAAGGTGCCCCGCTTTTCGCTTGCGGGCAAATCATGGGGACTTTCGAGATGGTCTCTTGGAGCTTGGCTCGGTCCCTGCGCTTCAGCGCGCATTGCGTGCGGGGTAGTCCGAGCGCGACACATCCAGCGCTTCGCAAAGCCATGCCACCGGCCAGATCCCCCGGTGCTTCGCAATGAACGTGAACCTCATGTCACGTCCTTCGCGACGTAGGCTGCGGCTATTTTTAGGATGTCGCGCTCCGCCTTGAGCTTGGCCACCTCTCGCCGCAGTTTCTCGATCTCAAGCTGCTCCGGCTTCATCTGACCGTGGCCGGGAAAGGCCTGCGCAGGATCCGCCGAGAAGAGCTTCACCCATTTGCGCAGTTGGTTCTCGTGGACATCTAAATCCCGAGACGCCTGCGCTACGCTCACTCCGCGATCCTTAATCAGGCGGACCGCCTCGATCTTGAACTAACGCCCAAACTGTCTTCGTCTCATACGCCACCTCCGGCTCCATGAAACACCCAATCTCGGTGTCCACGAAACCGGCAGCAGGCCAACACTTCGCTCTTGGCAATCGAGGCAGGCGGCGTCGATACGATCGCCTGCCCCAACTGCTTAGCCGATCCTCAGGCCTTGCTTGATTGCGGCGTAGAGATAAGCAGCTTCTGCCCGCGCTTCGGGCGAGACCGTGACGGCGCGCAGGAAACTGTGCTCCAGATTCTTGGCCATCTCTTTGCGGACCGGCTGCTGGAGCGCGGAGCGGGCGGGATGGTGCTGACCCCTAAGGCTCAGGGGCTCGCTGACCCGGTCAAGGAAATCCTTGCCGGCATGGCGGCGCTGCTTGACAGGAGCGAGCCGGAGCTGGCCACCGTCCGCCAGACGGTGCGCGTCGTCATGGCCGATCTCCCGGCCGTCGCGATTGACCCGGCGTTGCACCGCCGGCTGGCGCAGACGGCGCCCGGCATCACAGTCGCGGTCATGCCTTGGCATGGCGCAGCAGCGGCGCTGGACGAGCTGGGTCGCGGTGGCATCGACCTTGCCATCTCGGTCTTCCCGAAGGTCGATGCCGATTTCACCCGCCGCGAGCTGCTGCAAGAGCGCTATTGCGTCGCGATGCGGCGGAACCATCCGGCTGCCGGCACCTTCGATCTTGACCGCTGGCTCGCCTATCCGCACGTTCTGGTCTCAGGGCGCGGCGATACCCGCGGCCCGCTCGATGAGGCGCTGGCGCGGATCGGCCGCACGCGCCAGGTGGGCATGGTCGTGCCAAGCTTCATCATGGTGCCGCCATTGCTGGCCGAATCCGACATGATCGGGCTGCTACCGAGTCGCTGCCTGCCGGAGCGGGTGCGAGGCGAGATCGTGACCTATGAGCCGCCGGTCGCCGTCGAGGGCTTTCCGCTGCACAGTGCCTGGCACAAGCGCCGCGCCGGGGACCCGGCGGTGCAGCATGTGGCAAGGCAGATCGAGGAGCTGGTCGCGGCCCTGCCGGGCTGAAAATGTGATGCTCTTCTGGCTTGGCGTACCTAGCGGCCGTGACGCGCCAGAGGACTAAGCCGCTCTCGCGGCAGTGCGCTGCGGCTCGGTAATTGCTGAGATTTTG